>JACCVS010000667.1 GCA_013698055.1 Acidobacteriota bacterium | reverse complement strand
GAGAGATAAGAAAACGCGGATGCGGAAAAAGGAAAAGACAAGTCAGAGACAGGGCATCGCGGGCTTCATTTGCGCGCTCGTGTTTTTGTCGTGCGCTTTCACAGATAACTCTTCCGCGCAGGAAGCGGGACGCCGTCCGCCGCGCTCTTTGACGAGCGAAGATTTGTTGAACCGACCCGTGATTTATGTCCCGCAACCCGCGCTCAACTCTGCCGTTGCTACTTCCTCCAGCCCGGCGAGGATCGCGGGCAGCACTTATTACCGCGACCCGACAGGAACTTTCACGCTCAACTTTCCGAACACTAACTGGCGCGTTAACGCGAGAGCAGGAAGCGCCGGGAGAAGCTACAACCAGCGTTCGTTTCGCCGGATTGAAAGCGAGGGCTTCGCGTCTGCAACTGCCAACGTCTATGTACTGACGGAGAGCAGCAACCTTTCCGCCGTTAATCCGTCGAGCCTCGACGCAGACGGTCAACGCGACCTTGCTGCCAAGCTCGCCGCACGCTTTTTGAGCAGCAATGCAATGCTCGTTTCAGTGGAGCCTGTCTTTTCAAATGCACGCGCGGGGCTTCGCATCATCGCTGATCAAACCATTGCTCGTCGCGTCGTCGTGCGCGCCTCGATCAGCGTCCTCGAACGGCAGGGGCGACTCTTCGTCATAGTCTTCTGCGCTTCCCCGGAAACATTCGACGCACACTCGCGCGAGTTTGAAGTTATCACCGATTCACTAGCCTCATCAGTCATGCGTTCTTAACAGCCGCGACTGACAAACAGGAGTTTTAACCGATGCCCACTTTCGTCTTCAAAGGCCGCAACCGACTCAACGAGATCGTCGTCGGCGAGCGTGTCGCCGATAACCGCGAAGCCCTGCGCCAGACCTTGCGCCGCGAGCAGGTCACGGTCACTTCCGTCAAGGAGAAGGGTCGCGAGATCAGCCTCCCGAAAATCGGCGGCTCGAAGAAGGTCAAATCAAAAGACCTGGCCATCTTCACGCGCCAGTTCTCAGTGATGATAGATGCGGGACTGCCGCTCGTGCAGTGCCTGGATATTCTCGCGCAGCAACAGCAGAACAAATATTTCCAACAGATTTTGTCACAGGTGCGGCAGGACGTGGAAGAAGGCTCGACCTTAGCGGCAGCCATGTCACGGCATCCGAAAGTCTTTGACCAGCTCTACTCGAACATGGTCGAAGCGGGCGAAACGGGAGGCATCCTCGACCTCATCCTCCAGCGCCTTTCAACTTTTATCGAGAAGATGGTCAAGCTGAAGAAGGATGTCATCTCGGCGATGATCTACCCGACGGCGGTTATCCTGATGGCGATTGCCGCGATAGCCGTGATTATGGTCGTCGTGATTCCGCAGTTTCAAACGATCTTTGTCGGACTGCTCGGCCCCGGCGAAAAATTGCCAATGCCGACGCAAATCGTCGTTGACATCAGCGATTTTCTGGCGGGCTGGGGCGGACTGGCACTTCTCGGCGCTATCGTCGGGGCGGTGGTAGCAATTCGCACCTACTATAAAACTCCGGGCGGGCGTCTCAAGCTGGACGCCATAATGCTGAAACTTCCTGTTCTCGGCGGCATTCTCCGCAAGATCGCTGTCGCGCGTTTTTCACGCACGCTTTCGACGCTGCTTTCATCGGGCGTGCCAATTCTTCAAGCCCTTGACATCACGGCGCGGACAGCGGGAAACACAGTTATTGAGAATGCTATTATGAAGGTGCGTGCCGGAGTTGAGCGCGGTGAGAATTTCGTTGATCCGCTGATGGCGACGGACGTATTCCCGCACATGGTCGCGCAGATGATCGGTATTGGTGAACAGACCGGCGCGCTCGACGCAATGCTTGCCAAGATCGCGGACTTCTACGAGCAGGAAGTTGACTCGGCAATCGCCAATTTGTTGACGATGATCGAACCCCTCCTGATAGGCTTTCTCGGCGTCACCATCGGCTCAATCGTGATTGCCATGTACCTGCCGCTCTTTACCTTGATCGGTAAACTTTCGCAGGGTAACTAAATCAGCGCGGGCGTTGCCCGGAATTTTGGCGTAGAAGATGCCGTCACGTAAATACATCTCGGTCAGTTGCCGGATGTTGAATGCGCCGTCGAAGTGATGACTATGAGCATCGCCAAACGGTGGCACGACATAGCCGTTTTCAAGATCAGTCACTTCGTCAACACGCTGAGGTTTTCTGCGAGTTAAAATTCCGTCAACAGAATAGAATGTGCGCCGCCGAAAACTTCTGCCGTCGTACCATTGACCGTTAATGAGTTGATAGGTTTTCCGGTTTGAAGCATTCGCTTGAGGCGGGCGAAAGCCATTCAACCTGACTACGAGGAAGAATCATAAAAGCCATGCTATCCCGCGCTCCGGTTGAATGAGTTGTTATGCCGTCCCCGATTATACCTCGAACCAACTCTCCCAAAATTCAAGCGATGCATTCCCATTCAACTCCGAGATTTTACTCAAGACCTGATTCTGCTCAACTTCTGGTAAAGGATTCTTCTCTAGCGAAACAGGATTATCCCTGCCATTCGAGATACGTCTGATTTCATTCAAGCATTCAATAAAGCCAATGAATGAAGAAGCGATTAGCAGAGGATTCCAAGCACCTTCGCCGTGAGCCGCAGTAAAGACAGGCAATTCTTTTTCATTCAAGTCAACAAAGAACGGGTCGCCGCACAATTCTTCATAGCCGATAACAAGCCAACTGTATTTCCAATCGCCTTCATCATCTCCAGTCAACTTAGCCCCAGACGGATCAACGCTGTAACCAACCTGAGCCTCTTCCAATTCTTCAACAGGGAACAGGCGCACCGTTTGGTAGCCGAAGGAGATTTCATCAAGAGGAATATTCCGTCTGATTTCGATGTATTGCTCGATATTCACTTAATCTCTATCTAGTTTCGCAAGAAGATACGGCATAACGCCCGAATTGAGCCGCGCCGAGCGAATAGCATTCAACCTCAACTTTAGGAAAGAACATAAGAGGCACGCTATCGAGGCGTCGTGCTCGAATGAGTTGTTAGATGCGGGTTGTCGGAGACAATCTTCTTGCATCTCTATGTAAAGCTAATCAGTCAGCAGGCAAAGCCCACTGTTGATCTTAAGTGCTTCATTACATGCAGCAATGAGCTTTTCTAATGCTGATAACGCATACACATTTTCTGTGTTCTTCTGAATTTTCAAGCACTCTGCAAGTAATTGATGCACCTCTGACGGCAAATAATTTACATCTCTATCATTCCACCAGATAAAACTGCACCAGAGACTTCCGATCATTGGGTATCCTTTGCCTGTCAGGTATTCTTTCAAAAGTTTTTCTTGACGCTTGTAGTACACGTTCGAGTTTTCGCCTTCAACGTATTCTTGAAATTCTGGAGCTTGCAGAACCTTAAAGATTAACTCCTCCCATTCCTGACCCTCAATCTCAAGATCAGTGTATGATCGCCCTTGGTCGTGTCCCATGAGTCCTCATCAAGAGGGTTCATCATTACAGCAATTTTTAATGTTCCGTAAACCATAACATGTCGCCTTGAAGGGAGGAACTAATATTTAAAATAGTGAGCATCTAACTACTGATTATCTGCACCCTGTACACATAATACTCCGATGGGCATGTTATCAATATCGAGTAAATCTAACACGCCGAAAAAGCGTGTTAGATTTACTCACTACACCTAATCGCTCTTTGCTCAACCGCTTACTTTTGAGGGTTAGCGCTCGTCTTCATTTTTGCCTTTCACCTTTTGCCTGTTTTCATTTAATCTCTTCAGCCTATGGACAAATTTCGCATCACGGGCGGTCGCCCCCTGCGCGGGCGTGTCAGTATCAGCGGCGCGAAGAATTCCGCTCTGCCCTGCATGGCCGCCGCATTGCTCACGGCTGAGACCGTCACGCTGCACAATCTGCCTTACGCGCGCGACATCATCACGCAACGACGCCTGCTGGAAGACATTGGCGCGACCGTGCTGACGCCGGAACTCCGCACGCACAAGATCACGGCTAACGACATAGAGCTTTTTGAAGCGCCGTATGAATTGGTCAAGACCATGCGCGCCTCTGTTCTCGCTCTGGGGCCGCTGCTCGCGCGTTTCGGTAAAGCCAGAGTCTCTTTGCCGGGCGGGTGCGCCATCGGCACGCGCCCGATTGATCTGCATCTCGCGGGCTTTCAATTTCTCGGCGCGGAAGTCGGCCTTGAGTCGGGTGATGTCGTGGCGCGTGCGCCGAAGCGCGGGCGCTTAAGCGGAGGTCAGGTTAATTTCGACAAAGTCACGGTGACGGGAACTGAAAACCTGATGATGGCGGCGGCTCTCGCCGAAGGTAAGAGTGTCTTGAATAACGCGGCGTGCGAGCCGGAGATAGTTGACCTCGCTGAGCTTTTGAACAAGATGGGCGCGCGCGTGCGCGGCGCAGGCACGCCGACCATCGAGATTGAAGGCGTCGAGGCGCTCGGCGGCGCAGAACACACCATCATTCCCGACCGCATCGAGACGGGCACGTTCATGGTCGCTGCCGCAATCACCGGGGGCGAGCTGGAGATCAAGGGGTGTCGCCCGGAACATTCGGCGATTGTCATCAGCAAGCTGCGCGAGTCCGGCGTTGAAATCGAAGAACTGAACCAGAACACTCTGCGAGTACGTTGCGGCGCGGCGGGCTTGAAAGCGAGCGATGTCACGACCGAGCCGCATCCGCGTTTTCCCACCGACATGCAGGCGCAATATATGGCTCTGATGACGCAGGCGGAAGGGCGCTCCGTGATTACGGAAACAATTTTTGAGAATCGCTTCATGCACGCTTCGGAGATGCAGCGGATGGGCGCACGCATCCAGATCGAAGGCAGCATGGCCGTCGTCGAGGGGCCAACGCCTTTGACGGGCGCGCGCGTGCAGGCTTCGGATTTGCGGGCTTCCGCCTCGCTCGTCCTCGCAGGGTTAGCGGCTTCGGGCGAAACCCTGATTGATCGCATCTATCACATTGATCGCGGCTACGAGAATATTGAAGACAAGCTGGTCAGTGTCGGAGCAGACATCGAGCGCATCAGAGATTCAGTGACAGGGCCGCTCACGAAAAGCGGGATTCAGGAACTGGAATCCGGAAACCAATAAAAAGCAGGAGCGAGAATCCAGAAGATAGAAGTCGGGAGAAAAGAAAATCAGAAGAACGGTTTCATCCATTCATTCTGGCTTCTGGATTCTGACTCCTGTATTCTGCTTTTAATTATGTCTGACCAAAATTGTCTCTTTTGTCGAATCGTGGCGGGTGAAGTTTCCGCTGACAGCGTATTTCAGGACGAGCGTTGCATTGCTTTTCGTGACGCCAATCCGCAAGCGCCCGTTCACTTGCTCGTCGTTCCGCGCGACCATATAGAATCGCTGGACGACGCCGCGCAGAAGGATGAAGCCTTGCTCGGCCACCTGCTGCGCGTGGGTGCGCGCGTTGCCAACGAGCAGGGGCTTTTCGAAAGCGGCTACCGCACAACCATCAACACGGGCGCAGGCGCAGGCCAATCCGTCTTTCACCTGCATGTTCACATACTCGGCGGGCGTTCGTTTACCTGGCCGCCGGGGTAGAAAAGCAGGGATGAGGGCGGAGGGATGAGGGATGAAATAAAGACAAACGCTTTTACTCGTCCCTCATCCCTCCGTCCTCATCCCTACGAACCTGCGCCCGCTGCTTGGGCAATTTGTTCAATTGGTTCCACAGTCTTCATGTCCATTTCATCCGCACGCTTTTTTACTTCCAGCATTATTCCCAGCAGGCGATAGCAGGTTTCGCGTGAGCCGGTGCAGACGGGTTCGTCCGCCTCGTTGTGCAGGACATAGACGTGACCATGTGTGTCGAGCGGGAAAACCATCGGTTTTGTGCCCATCTTTGCCGCCTTTCAAGCAAGACCACAAAAGCCGTTAATTCAGTGACGAAGCGAGCCGCTAACAGAAACTAAATCGCGGGACAGTTTGATTCCGGAGAATTGGACAATATGCCAGCGACGGGCGGCGAGTCAATGGTTTTCAGTTCGTGACCGGGGCTGCTTCTGTTGGCGTCTCGCCTGCCGAGTCTTCGCTCTGTTGCTGAACCTCTTCCTTGAGCAGCGAAGTTTCATAACGCACGTCCCCGAACAAGGTGTCTGCGACTGCTTTGACGAAGCCCAAGATTGCCGGGCCAAGCACAACGCCCGCCACGCCGAAGACATAGACGCCTGCTACCAGCGCGACGAACATCCAGTAGAAATTGAATCGCTGCGCGCTCGCGCTTGCCAGCTTCGGTCGCAAGAGGAGAGACGAGCCGAGCGACATCGCCAGTCCAATGGAGAGATAAATTCCGGCGGCTACGGGATCGTTACGGAAAACGAAAATATAGACCGAGATGGGAATGTAAACAGCCCATTCGCCGAGCAGCGGAAAGAAGCCGAGGAGAAACGTCACCAGCCCGAGCACGACCGCCAGCGGAATGCCGAAAACGATATTGAGAATGATGATTATCAGCGCCTTGAGCGATTGGTCAATGAAGACCGCGCGCAGAGCGCCGCGCAATGCTCCGCCGACGTTAACCGCGAGCTTCTCGTAAAACGGCAGGTATTCGCCGGGAACACGAACTTTGATGTAAGAGACAATGCGGATGCGATGCGTCAGGACATAGTAGATGGTGAAGAAGAAGAGCGAAAGCGAGGCGAGCAGCAGCGCGGCCTGATCGCGCAAGCCTTTGATGATCTCCGCCGAGCGCGTCAATCCTGCGGTAAACGCCGCTTGCAGATTGATGCGCGTGCCTTCGCGCTCGATGGGCAGGTAGCGCGCCAACGAGTCGCTGATCGAGTTGATGATCTCGTCGCGCCGCTCGAAGAAGCGATTAGAGTAGGTGGAAAGCTCATGCCAGGAATAAGCCGTGATTACGACGAGGGGGACGACGATGAGCGCGATGGTGACAAGCGCGCTTCCGGCACGGCGGCGCAAGCGGGTTTCGAGCCATTCCTGCACGGGCAGCAGGTAAACGCCCGCGACGATTCCCAGCAGAAGGGCCACCAGCACCTTGCCGATGAGCATGAAGAAAAGAACGATGGCGAGCAACAGGCTGACGCCGTAAACCAGAATGCGCTTGGCGTCGCCGACCGTCAAATCGCTCAGCCGCTTTGAATCATCGTCTGCCATATCTTTCGGTTAATCTAGCACAGAACATTTCACAGCTTGAATGTGGCGGCGTCACAACGCTCTCGCGCGCGAAAAAAAAGGCCTCAGTCGCTTGAGACCGAAACCTGTCGTATTTGTGGGGTGTTGCCGCTTACTTAAGCTGAGACTCTGCCTCGTGCGTGACCGAGTCGGCATCAAGCAGAGCGCTTAAGGCCGGTGGCCTGATCGGATCAACCGCCTCGAATCGCCGGATGACATAAGGCTGTGACAATGTTGTTGCAAAGCAGGAGACAGAGTCCAGAGGCCACAAGCCAGAAGATAAACAGAATCCATAATCCGGGAGCGGGGAGCCGGAAAATACGGCTTTCCTTTCGGCTCCTGAATTCCGTCTCCTCACTTCTGCTTTTCATCGTATCCTCACGATGAAGCCGACACTGCCGGTGTTGTTCGGCACAGCTTGGCTAAGATTGCCCGCGAAGCTCCAGCGGACATGTGTGACGATGCGGTCGTAGCCTGTGGGCGCGCTGCCCGCTCCGCTCACTGGCGTATACGTCCACGTCGCCGCGCCATCGTTCGAGTAGGCGATTGTCACAGTCATGCCTGTCGTGCCAAGATTAGTTGTCACGGAGCCAACTTTGAAGTCGGTGTTGGCCGGGATGGGGTCGGTGATAATGAAGGTCTGGGCGGGCGCGCCGCCGGTGTTGGCGAAGTTAATATTGTAAGTTAGGTCTGTGCCGGGCGGCTGCGACGCGGTCGTGCAATCAGCGGGCGCGGTGCAGTCCTTAACGAGGGTTACATTAGGCGGAGCCGCCGCGACCGTGATGTTGCCGCTGAACTCGGATGTATTGCTGCCGATGGTCGCCGTGGCGGTGAGCGTCGTGCCGATGGCGACGCCAGCAGGCACAGGGATCGTGAACTGGAAAAGGCTCGTCGTGTCTGTGCCGACGTTCAGGCCATTGACGGGGCTTGTGTAAGTGCCCGTCCCTGCGTCAGTGTCCGCGGCAGAGCCTTCCGTGAGCGTTACAAGGTAAGTCTGTGCCTCGCCGAAACCAGAGGGGTCGGCGGCGGCGATGAAGAACTCTATGGTCGCGCCGGGGCGGGAGTAGCCTTGCAGCGTGATGTTGCCGCCGATGATGCGCGCGCTGGTCAGGATGGGGAAGTTGAGCAAGCCGTTCCCGCCCGCGTCCCCGTCGCCGCTGTCGTTCACAGTGACAAAGGGCGACGTGCCTGCTAACTGGTTATCAGCGACTGAGAGCAGGTCAATGCCGATCTGGTTGCTCGGCCCCGCGCCTGACTTGTTTGTGATCGTGCCGTTGGCGAAGATGGAGTTGCGCGTGATCGTGTTCGCGCTCGCAGAAGAAGTGACCATCACGCCCGCGCCGAAGTTGGCGTTGATGATGTTGAGCGAGACGGTGCTGCCCGCGCCATAGACGCGCACGCCCGGTGTCTCAGCAGTCGCGCCCGACCCAATGCCGTTGCCCGTGATGGTGTTGCTCTCGATTGTGTTGCCACCGCTCGATTGGTACATATCAACGCCCGCAGCCTCGTTGGCGACGAAGAGGTTGCCACGGACGGTGCAATTACCGCTGCCGTTCTCGATGTCCAAGCCATTGAGGTTCGCATTGCCGATGCCGTTGAAGCGCACCTCGTTATTCTCGACGAGCCACCCTGTAGAAGTGCCGCCGAGCTGTATGCCCTTGCCGCTGCTGAAGCCGATGAGGTTATCACGGATTGTTCCACTATCGCCGCCCACCGAACGGATGTTGTCGCCTGTGGAGGTGGCGGCGCTCGTCGTGAACGTCCCGGCGTTGGCGACGACGCCGAGGAAGTTCTGCTCGGCGAGCGTTCCTGTGAAGTTACTGCCGATTCTTATGTTCGCGCTGTTATCGTTGTTGGGCGTTGTGCCGAAGCCGCGAACAGCGAGTCGGCGCACGGTCAAGCTGTTCGCCTGCAAATCTAAGCCGACGGCGATCCCGCCGCTGCCCAGCACCTCAAGTTCGGGACGCTGCACCTGCGAGAGCGTGAGGTTGTTCACGCCCACAGTACCGCCCGCGCCGAGCGAGCCTGTATTCGTGTCAAGCGAAGACGTTCCGTTGGAGTTGTTGTAGGCCGTGCCGTCGAGGGTTGTCGAGGCATCAATGACCGCCGCGAGCGCCGTCGTCACGGAAACCTGCCAGTAGGTCGCGCCACCCGCGTTGGCCGCGACCGCCGGGACGAAGCGCATGTAGTTCGCGCCGTTGACGGCATTGGCGTTCTGGATGAACTGTCGTAAAGACCCCTGCACGGTGCGTCCTGCGCTCGAAGTGTCATCGTCCGCCGCGTCGCCACCGCGAGTGCTTGTGACGACGTTGAAGCTGAAACCGAAGTTGGCGTTCGAGATGTTGCCCGCCGATACGTCTGCGCGCGCGAGGTGCTCGTAGGTGTTGCTGGCGGGCGTCGTGCTCGAATTGTTGAAGTTGTCGGAGACCGCGGACTGGCGGCCACCGAAGCGCGATCCCACGTCGAGCGCCGCAGTCGCCGGGTTATCGCCGTAGGTCTGCTCGACCCATGTGTCGCCCCGTCCCGCGATGAGTCCTGCTGTTGGCGTCACGTCCTTCGAGTCAACGGCGACGAGGTAATTGTTGCCGGTGGCCTGCGGCGCGACGTTGAAGCTGTAAGCTCCCGCTACGCTCGTCGTCGTCTCAAGGAGGAAGGTGTCGCCCGTGTCCACCACGCCGTTGTTGTTCGCGTCTTGGTAGAGGCGTGCCGAGACGTTCGAGCGCACGACGCCGTCCGCGAGCTGGCTGTCGCCGTTCACGTCCTCATAAACCGTTCCCGAAATGGTGCGCGGCGTCAGGGTCAAGCCGCAGCCCGACGGTCGGCCCGAAGGCGTCATCACGGCGTTCAGGTACATGCGTATGCCGTTGATATTGTCGAGGTCGCTGGTCGAGTATTCATGGCCGCCGAGGTAGAAGACGAAGCCGCCGACCGATGGCCCCGAGAGGCGTGAGACCGTGCCCTTCGCAGGCAGGATGCCCGCCTGCCCGCCGCCGAGCGAGCCGGAGGGGCTTCGCGCGTGCATCTCCGCCGAGGCGCGGTAGGCACCGCCGGAGAGCGGCTGGAAGTCACGCACCGAGCCGCCCACGTCAGCCATCGCGCCGATGAACTGGCTGTAGGGGAGGTCGGGGCTGGGGTACTGGATGCCCGTGCGCGCATTCCCGACAATGACGCCGGTCGTGGTCTGGAAGCGCCCGTAGGTCGGGTTGTTCTCGTAGGTCGTGATGCCCTCGCACTCGGCGAGGAAGTTGCCGCCCGACTGGACGAACTGGCGGATGGCGTTGACCTGCGGGTCAGAAGCGGGCGCGGAAGCGCCGAAGTGCGGCTCGGTGCCGATGGTGTAGCAGGCGCTGGCGTTGACGGTGACGAGGGTCGCGGCGGGAATGATGTTGTAGTGCGTCCCGGAGATAAAACCGGCGGCATTCAGATAAGTCGTGTGAATGGTGGCGCTCGCGCCGTCGTCGAAGACCGCGACCTTCGGCTTGTGTGTGAGCGTATGGCGCACGCTCACCGTCGCGTCCGCCGTGGTCTGATAGACGGCGACATTATTGGCCGGCGCGTAAGCGTTAATCACCGTGAGAGCCGGGACGGCGAAGTCGCGGTGGACGACGAACGGGCCACCGCTGAAGCTGAGCGAGGCGGCCCCCGCCGCCGACGGCGAGATGCGCTGCGCGGTGGCGGTGAAGTCAACGCCGTCTTTCGCCTTGCCCGGAGCGATAGCCCACTTGACGGGAATCCCCGCCCAGAGCAGGCGCTCGACCATCCCGTAGGCTCTGAGGTTGAAGGGTGTGCCAATGGCTTGCAGCGTGTTATCCATCGGGATGATGAGCGAGCCGGAGGGGATCAACTCGGAGGACGCGCCGCCGGAGTTCTGCGCCTCAACGCGCGTGGGCATGAGGGCAGGAAGCGCGAGCGCAATGAGCAGCAGCGCGAGAAGCAGGGCGGTGCTTTTGCGGAGAAGTCCGGGGCGTCCC
>JACCVS010000457.1 GCA_013698055.1 Acidobacteriota bacterium | reverse complement strand
GCTTTTCGTGATGGTCGGCGATCCCCGCCGCCGCGTCGCGGATCGTGTCGTAATAGCTGCGGATGTTGCCCAGATAATTCTGCCGCACGGCGCGCGTCATAAACGTGCTGATCACGCTTTCGAGCTCGCGGGCGATATTGTTGTTCTGGAGAAACCCGGAATCACCAAAAATGTTGTTGAAAATATCTTCGGTCAAGATGTGCTGAATTATCATCTCGCGGATGTCTTCAAGCGTAATCTCCGGGTTGATCTCCACCTGACAATTCGCCAGAAACTCGTCGCGCTTGGTGATGAATGCTGTGTTCGTGTCGGCTTCGGTTTGAATCAGGTGTCGCAAGCTCTCGACAATCGTCGGCACGTCTTCGGTGAATCTGATTAGCGCCCGGTTAAATTCCTGAACTTGCGGCGGCTCGAAATTGACGAACGTGTGCAGAATCCTTTCGAGCAGTTCCGCATCCTTCATCGAAACGCGCATCACTTGCTGATTCTCTTGAAACAGAACTGCCGTCTCGCTGTCCTCAAAAAGCGTGTTCGTCAGTGGGTAGCCTTTCGCAATCTTCGCCTGAATCTCTTTATCAATGTCGTCCTTGATGTCCTTGCTTTCCCAGTAGCCGAAGTCGAGGCGCAGGGCATTTTTCAGAGCGCCGTCAGGAATAATGTTTGTTCCCTTCACACTCTTAATCGCAATCTTCGGCACTAACATCAAATTGCGCCGCTCGGCAATTGAGTTCACCAACTGAATAAAAGCGTGCTCGACTGTGGTTTCGTTGCGGCTGCCGCCATACCGAATCGTTTCTTCCAGCTTATTGTAATAGTTGTTGAGGAGTTGTTTGGACATGAGGGAATTGTACACCGGGCGGGTCAATTATTTGTCAGCTATGTCGGCAAAAAGAAACAGCCGCTCGGCACTGGCGGCTGTTAACTATTGAAAATTTTGGTGGAGCAGAGGAGGGTCGAACTCCTGGCCTCGGCATTGCGAACGCCGCGCTCTGCCAACTGAGCTACTGCCCCACAGTATTACTTCTTCGTTATCTTTATACCATATCACCTAACATTCTTCTCATCGTCGCCTGCGCCCGCCTATAATAACGCTGACTATGGCCTCTGTTCAAGTTGCCGTAGTTCGGCGTGAGCGAATGGCAATTTGGACATAACAGCCGAAGGTTAACTTCCATGTTATTTAAGCAGTCTCCGTCAATATGATCAATAGTCAAAGGAACTTTTCCAGTTACAGGATTCCGTTCCTGCCAGCCACATTGTTGGCATCGCTCTTCGTACTCTTCAATGAAATAGCGACGAATATATCTTGAAATACCGCTTGCCCCGGCAACTCCCGTCTCTAAACCAGCTTTCCAACGTTCGATATACGTTTTGTATTGCGCCTGTAGTTGGCATCTATTACTACAATAGACGGCGCAATAATCATTAACAGGATTCGAGCAGATTCGGCAGCATCGCGGGTTCTTTGGTTTCGACATAAGCGATATTATAACGTAAATCGCTAACCTTTAACCCAAGTTTCTCGCGGCAACCTCTATAGCTTCGCTGATCTTATCAAGTTTGCTTCCGCCGCCCTGAGCCATGTCGGGACGCCCGCCGCCGCGCCCGTCGAGCGTCTGGCAGGCTTCGCGCATGAGAGCATTCATGTCGCCGGGAGCAGCAGGAGAGCGTGCGAAGATGAGACGCACTGTCTCGCCATCGCGCGAGCCGAGCAGGGCAATTGTTTTCGGGTGAGCGATAAGCGCCTGGGCGAGCTTCTTCAAAGATTCCGCATCACGATTTTCAAAAATTCGCGCGCAGAGCTTCGTCTCGTCGCTTAACATTTGCGCCTCGCTCAATAGCTCTTCCGCTTCGACGCGAGCCGTCACTTCTTCAAGCGAGCGAATGCGCCGTGATAATTGTTTGTTCTCTTCCAACAGGCGCGCGACTGATGCCGGGGCTTCATCACGCCCGACGCTGAACATGGCGGCGCAGCTTCGCGCGGCGTGGTTGGCTCGCCGGTAATCCTTGAGAGCGCGATTTCCCGCGACGAAATCAATGCGGGTCAAACCCTTCGCCCGTTCAAACGAGCGTATGGCTATCATGCCCACTTCACCCGTCCGCGCAGCGTGTGTGCCGCCGCACGGCGACAAATCGAAACCTTCGATTTCGATGAGCCGCAGTTCTCCTTCACGCGCGGAGTCTTTACGCAGCGGAAGCTGGGCGGCCTCTTCCTTCGTTACCTGCCGGATGTGAATGGCGCGGTCTTCCCAGATGATGCGATTGGCAAGCTCGACAGTCTTTTCAATTCTCTCCTCAGTCGGATTATCAAGCGCGACATCAATCTCCGAGTATTGATCGAGCATCCGAAAACCGCGCGTTTCCGCGTCAAAGAGATTGCTGAAAGCCTGCGACAGAATGTGCTGCCCCGTGTGCTGTTGCAGATGATCCAGACGGCGCGACCAATCAATTCGTCCCACAACTTGCGCGCTAACTTTCAACTCACGTCCCTGCAAGACGTGAAGCACGCCGTCTTCTTCCGTCTCAATGCACTCGATGACGCGCGTGTCGTCGAGCGTTCCCGTATCGCTCGGCTGCCCGCCACCCGTCGGGTAGAACGCCGTGCGGTCGAGCGTGATGGCCACCCATCCGCTGGCGCGCTGCGTCACCCCGGTGACGCGCGCTTCAAATTCCGTCAGATGTGAATCCAAATAATAGAGACGTTCAGTTGTGCTCATGTTTATAAAAAAGAAGAAACTGCAAATTTCACTGTCAAAAACTTAAACCTACCTGATGATTTCGATTGGAGAGGGCGCGATCTCGAAGGTCATCGGAAGCTCGCCGGTCAGTTCGCCGTCAATTTGAACCAGCGCGTCTCCGGTCACGCGCGCCTGCGTCGCACGAATGAATTTAGCGCCGCGCATATCCTCTGCGACCCCCTTCGGGCGAATTGCATGGGAGAGCAGATACAGAAATCGCAGACGGCTATTTGAATCAACGATGCAAACTTCAAACTCAGGCTCTTCCATGCGCGCGCGAGGCGTAATCGCCAGGTTGCCGCCATAGTGCGCTGCCTTGCCGATAGCGGCAAACGTCGCCCGAAACACTTGCCCGTCAACTTCGATATTGAAGGGCAGAGGATGCCAGTGCGCGAGATGTCCCAGACCCGCGTACCAGAACGCCGCTTCGCCCACGCGCCGCTTCATGCCCGGACGCACATGCTGCACGACGGAAGCATCAAGACCGATTCCGGCCATCAGGAAAAAATAACGCTGCTCGCCCGTGCGCTCATTCGTCGCGCAGCCGACATGCACAGGCTGTGAGCGCCCGCGCGCGATCACTTCCGCCGCATCCTCCGCATCAAAGGGAAGTCGCAACTCATGCGCCAGGACGTTGGCTGTGCCGCGCGGCCAGACGGCCAGACGTGCTTCGGTTCCGATCAAGCCTTGCAGTGCCTCGTTAATCGTGCCGTCGCCGCCGGAGACAATCACATCGGGCGCGCCTTCGCGGGCGACGCTGGCGGCCAAACGCGCGGCATCATTGGGGCCGCTTGTGTCGAATGCTTCGACCTCGACGCCGCGCTTTCTCAGGCTTTCGCAAAAGCGCGCAACTTCGCGCGCACGCCGCTCTCCGCCGCGCCCTGCATTCGGATTTGAGATCAAGATAGCTTCGCGTCTCTTCATCATCTGATGCGAGTAATTGCAAGCTCAATGCCACTGTCATAGCAGAAACG
>JACCVS010000623.1 GCA_013698055.1 Acidobacteriota bacterium | reverse complement strand
CTCTTGACCAGCGAATAGTGAGACTGTTCGGAGGCATAAATAACAAGGTCGCCGCTCGCTGCGCGGATGCCACGGTCGCGCACATCCCCGTGAGCTTTATCTCTCGCACATTTCAATCCGATGAGGTTCGCTTCGGAGCCGCCGCTCGTCAGCGTGCCGAAACTCTCGCTTCCGTAACCAACAAGCTCGCAGAGCCAGCGAAGCACGCGCGCCTCGACGATGCTGGCCGAAGGAGAATTGCGCCAAGCCGCCCCGTTCTGGTTAATCGCCGAAGCGAGCGCATCAGCCCAGACAGCAATCGGCAAGGGCGTCGGGTTGAACAATCCGTAATAACGTGGGCTGGGAATCTGCATCACGTGCGGTGCAACATCTGTTTCAAAGCGAGCCAGAATCTCATCTGAACTTATTCCGTTAACAGGCAACGGTTCGTCAAAAATCTTTTCAAGCTCACCGGGCGTTGCATCCGAAGTCACAGGCAAAGCGTCCAACTCGCGCGCATAGTTGCTGATTATTTTTGTGACAGCGCGACCCAGGCGCTCATGCTCTGCGCTCAAATCGGGTTTATGAGGTGGAGGCTGAAGGTTGGAATTTTTGCTTTCGACCATTGTTCTTCGTTAAGCTAAAGGCAGTCATACATCAAAACGAGATGGATAAAGATCAAACACGTGCCGACGAATTTTCTAACGCGCTGACAGAATACGCGCCGCGCTATGATGTGCAATTGACTGCGGATGGAATCGCGCGTTTGCGAGCATACTACGAGCAGGTGGTGGCCTGGAACACGCGGCTGCATCTGGTCGCTCCCTGCTCGCCTGCGGAGTTTGCGACGCGCCACGTGCTTGAATCGTTGCTCGCGCTCGCTCACTTAAGCAACGGCGTGCATGTCGTGGACATTGGCTCAGGCGCTGGACTACCCGTCATTCCCTGCCTGATCGTGCGCCCCGACCTGCGCGTCAGTCTCATTGAGTCCTCACCGAAGAAAGCGGTTTTCCTCCGCGAAGCATTACGGCGCGTCGGCGCGCACGGCCCGGCTCAAGTCATCGCCGAAAGATTCGAGAAGCTCACCGCCCCCGAAGCCGATTATGTCACCTGCCGCGCGCTCGACCGATTCACAGAGATGTTTACGGAGCTTGTTGAATGGTCTCCGCGCAATAGCACACTCCTGTTTTTCGGGGGAGATTCGCTTCGTGAACAGATCGAAAAGGCAGCTCTCGTTTACGAGGCCATCCGCATCCCCGAATCCGAGCGGCGTTTCCTCTTTATCATAAAACGCGGCGGGCTTTGATTCAAAAATTCCGTGAGCAAAGCAAACATCGAATCTTAACCTTGAACTGAAATCCACCCGGATATAATGTAACTCAGCATTTGACGCTGATTCAGGCCTGTTATGCCGAATGACTCGGCTTTTGCCGCTCTATTGCGGAGTTATACCGAATCATGCGGCACAATAGTAGTTGTGCTGCTTTCAGTTGAACCGAACACGGCGATAAGCAAACCAGCAATTTAAAGGTTATATTCATACAGGAGAAAAAATTGATGATTCAAAAGAGCCAGTGTTCAATAGTGATTGTCTTATTTCTGACTTTGGGCTTTAGTGCAGCTTGCAAATCTGATTTGAAGTCATCATTAGTCGGTAAGTGGAAATCTAATTCTGAAGAAGGCTGGGAATTTAAACCAGACAATAAGTTTGAAAGGATGGATCCATTAGGATTCACACTTACAGGCACATACAGCGTTGATGGCGAAGATGTTGTTCTCAAGTTTGAAGATGAGAAGAACAAAGCCCTCGAACCGCTCAAAGTCAAAATTACCGTTCGTGGAAATGAAATGACTCTCAATGATGGACAGAGAGTATATACCTACAAAAGAGCATCAGGGGAATCTCAAGACAAATCGAATAGTCCTAAGACAGCGGCGACTCCTCTTTCAGAAGTGGATAAGTACAAACTGTCGTATGCCGCGCGTCTCTCAGGCGACGGTGAAATGGAACTACAGATGATCCAACTTTTAGGTGAGGTAGATGAGATGGGTGATTTCGATCCCAGCAAAATTAATTATAAGTTTCACGATGCTCAGGAAAAATGGCTTAAACAGAATCCAGAGTTCATAAAAGAGGTGGATACAATTGAAAAAGCAAGAGCTTACTTCAAGGCACATTTTCCAGCTAATAAATAGGGACATATCGGGGGCACGGCAGTTAGTAAAGATTGCTAATGCCGCCGCCCAACAACTCATTCAACCGGAGCGCGAATAGCGCGGCTTTCATCCGCGATACTTGGATGCTTGATACAATTCTTCCACGCCCGGTCAATTCCAGTGTTCGGCGCTCCTCCGTGCGTATGATAGGATTTTGTCAGTGAGGTTTGAGATGAGCACTAAAACCCAAGCAACTATCGAAGATTTGTACCGACTCCCTGATAAAGGGAAAGCTGAAATCGTTAATGGAGAAATTGTCCTCATGAGTCCAACAGGTGATATGCCCGGACGCGCAGGCGGTTCGATCTATGTCAGCCTCAGAGGAGTTGAGCGTCAGGCGGGCGGACGGGCATATCCGGATAACGTTGGCTTTAGGGTGAACCTTCCCAATCGTAAATCCTTTAGTCCGGACGCAGCTTTCTATGTAGGTGAATCTTCGGGAATGAAGTTTCTTGAGGGTGCGCCGGTCTTTGCTGCCGAGATCAGGAGCGAAAATGATTATGGAAGAGAAGCGGAGCTTGAGATAGCAGCGAAGCGTAAAAGTTATTTCACTGCCGGGACATTGGTCGTTTGGGACGTAGATTTGCTGAGTGATGATGTGGTTAAAGTTTATCGTGCTTCTGATCCAGACAATCCAAAGATTTACCGGCGGGGTG
>JACCVS010000576.1 GCA_013698055.1 Acidobacteriota bacterium | reverse complement strand
GTCTTGAGAAATAGAAAAACGCGCCCGCCTGTCTGATTACCGATTCTGCTTCTCTGCTCCTCGCCGACACCTTTCGCAAGTAGTAAGCAACATTCTTCGGAACCTTCGGGCGCGACCAAAACCCATCTTTTTGTTTCGCTCTGTGGAGTGTCTTCAACAAGAATGAAATTCAGTTTTTCAGTATAAAATTTTATAGCTTCGTCGTAGTCGTTTACCACTAAAGCGATGTGAGCAATGCTTTGTTTCATAGCTTTAGTTGTTTATCAACTCAACAATTCAAGTGACAGTGGTATTGCAGGTAAGCCATATAAATTTATGCCCAATCTAAGGGTAAGGTACATCGGCTTTGAAGGTATATTTGAGGTTTCCCCTTACCTTAACTGGCCTTCCGCCCACTACCAAAGGTTCGAACTTGGCTTTGTATGCTGCTTCGAGAGATGCACCCTGTAGTTGAGAGTGACCATTCAAAGCGCGCGCCGAAATTACTTGACCCGTTTCATCAACTAATAATTCTACTTCAACGGCTCCAGAAAGGCGTGCGGCTTTGGCTGCGTTAGGATAGCGCGGGAACGGCAACTTCACTTTCTTGAGATTGAGGCAGTCACCAGGCAAGTAGATGGCACTGAGTTGATCGGCGCTCTCCTTCAACGTGATGCTCAAGGCGCGAGTTTCCATCGAATCTGCTTCTGCCTGCTTTTTATTCTTGCGTAGAACACAAGAGTATTGCAGTAGCAATTCAGATCCCAATAGATTGTTAAAGCTTGATGCTTGTTCTTTGATGGCAACGGCACGCTGATACAGCGGCGCAGCTTTGTCGTAATCGCTCTTAGCGACATAAGAAACAGCAAGCTCAGAGAGTGGACGCAAGATATTTAGGCTATCTGTGCCCATCAGCTTCTCGTAAAGCGGCAAAGCCCGCTGATGAAAGGTTATTGCATCATCATACTTCGACTTCTTTCCATAGATGGCAGCAATATTGGTAAGGGTACTGGCGTAAGACAATGAGTTCTCGCCTTCTATTTTTCCCACAATTTCCAGCGTCTGTTTAGCTAATGCCAACGCTTCATCATATTTGCCCTTCTTGTACATCTCAACCATAGATGCATTCAGTTGTTTGGCTCTGGTTGACTCTACGCTCTCCGAGTGACGGGATGGATCACCGCTGGTTTGAGCTTTTACAACACACGCAAGAACCAAGCACACGACCAGAGTTGCCGGTATCCTCATTATACGAGAAAGCTCCTTTACTAAAATCTACACTGGATACGACCACGCCATATGGCTGGAACCTGACTGTTATTTAAGCCTGCGACCGCAGGAACTGCTGCGCTTCGTTGAGCCAGCGCTTTTCAGCGCGATACTTGTAGGCGGGCGCGGTCTTGACGGCTTCGATGCAGGCTTGCATGGAGGTGGCCGCTTCACGCTGGCGACCAAGCCCGGCGAGGGCGCGTCCCATCAAGTACAACCCTTGCGGGTCAAGGTTGCGATTCTCCAGAAAACGTTCGAGGGCTTCGCGAGAGTCTTCAAACTGCCCGGCGGCTAAATACGTCGCGCCGATCTCGCGCCAGATTTCGTGCAGGGAGTGTGTCTGGTCGCGCTCGACGACTTCTGTGAAATGTTTGATGGCGTCGGACAACTGCCCTTGCTCGCGGGCAATGCATCCCAGTTGATAATGTGCGTCTATTTCATTCGCGTCTATCTCGATGGCGCGCTCGAAACGCGGTCGCGCCTCGTCCAACTCACCGCGCTGCTGGTGAATCAAGCCGAGATTGTAGTGGGCGGAAGCATCAGCCGGATTGAGCGTCGCGGCTTCCAGATTCTGCTTGAAGGAAGCGCGCGCACGTTGTCCCTGCGACACGTCGGCGAAATAACCGCGCAGGAGAATGAAAAGCAGAATGAGCAGGAAAGGCTGCCCCAGCACCGTCCCGAAGACGGGCATCATCACATAGCTGGTGATGATCGCTATGAAACCGCTTGCCACGACCACGACTATCGAGCGCCAGCTTGAGAGACGAAAGACTGCGCGCACCGCCAGAGTCGCCCAGAACACAAAGAGCGGCAGGAGCAGCATCGCGGCGAAAGAGGCTGAATGAAGACGCGGGTCTGCGAACTGTGAAGCCATCTCCGGCGTGTAATCGCCGCGCTGCACGGCCACGCTAAGCTGTTCTCTGAATTGCGTGATGAACGTCGCCTCGAAGCCTGTCGCTTTCGCCAGCCATGCCAGCGGGAGAGCTGCGATATTCGCCGCCGTCCATGCGTAAAGGGTAGTTGCCGCGAGTGGCGCATACTCTTGTCTGATGACTAAGCCGAGACTCGCGCGGCGCTCAAACAAATTGGCGGCGAGGATCATCATCGGGACAAGAATGACGGCGATCAAGAGAAGCGGGAGGAGTGAGCTGAACAGGATACTGAAAGCGATGGATGGGCCGTGCAGCGCAAACACCGGGCGGAGGAATCCCCACTGCGTAAAGAAAACGTAACCGACTTGCGCCAACAGCGCGAGAAGCATCGCAACTGCCAGTGGAGAGCGGTCGCGTACCTCGCTCATGCCGCGCGCGGGCGCGTAGAACATCATCAACAGAGGCCGCAACCAGTTCATCATTTCCTTCTTCAAAACTCTCGCTTCAAATATCTACAGGCACGCGCCGCGTTTCTTACTGCTCATTGTCCGCCTCGTCCGTTTCAGACCCATTCGTCGAAGCGGGTGAGGGGACGTTGCTTTCGGAGTCATGCGAGATGAAGCTGGCGCTTCCCAGCGGCCAGTAGCGAAAGAGCGCCTTGCCGTAAATATATTTTTCCGGCACCAAGCCCCAGTAGCGCGAGTCGCTTGAAGCATCGCGGTTGTCGCCCATTACGTAGTAGTAGTGCGGCTTGACTTCTTCGGGTGCTTTGTTAGCACGCGAGAGATTGCGCTGTGGATCGAGGTAAGGCTCTTCCAGCAACTGCTCGCGCCCCTCCGACCCGATGTAGATGCGCCCTTCGCGTATCTCGACGGTTTCGCCGGGCAGACCGATGACGCGCTTGATGTAGCTTTTGGACGGGTCGTCGGGAAACCAGAAGACCACGATGTCGCCGCGCTTGATCTGCGGCAATCCGTAATAGATTAACTTGTTGACGAAGATTCTTTCGCCGTCGTGCAAGCGCGGCAGCATCGAAGTACCTTCGACTTTGACAGGCTGAACGACGAAGACAACTAAGAGCGCCGCGAACATCAAAGCGAACAAAAGGTCACGCAGGAGCAGCCGCGACTCAGCCCACAGGCTATGACGCGCCATGTCGCGCGCTCTGTGAACTTCGATGTCTTTGTCGTCTTCAGCGGCGACGCTGCCAAACAGCGGCGCATGACGTTTCCTGATTCCAAACATATCTTTTAAGTGGACGATAGACCATAGACGATGGACGATAAAACCTATGCACTTATCGTCCATCATCTACGGTCTATCGTCCCTGTTTTGAGGTTAGCTTCGCGTGACGAGCTTTGTCAACGAGAGAGGGGGAAACAAAGGGATGAGGGATGAGGGATGAGGGATGAAGTAAAAGCCTGATTGAATCAGCGATTCAATTGACTCCTTTACTCAACCCAATTTCATCCCTCATCCCTCATCCCTCATCCTTGCTTTTATTGTGGGGCGTCTTTATCATCGCTTCAGTTAGCGTGCTGCCCAAACATTACCGCATTCCGAGATTGTAATTGAAAGAGGGAGACTGCAAGCCGTGATTAAACTGGATATCGTGAACCGTGTGGCGGATCGCACGGGCGTTCCCAAGATGAAGGCCGAGCAGGCTGTAGATGCCCTCTTTCATTCGATGAAGGAGGCGCTGATGCGTGGCGAGAGAATCGAGCTGCGCGGCTTCGGCGTCTTCGTCGTCAAACCGCGCAAGCGCGGCGTGGGACGCAACCCGCGCACTGGCGAAGAGGTCGCCATCCCCTCTGGCAAGACCATCCGCTTCAAACCCGGCAAGGAGCTACAGGCGCACGAAGAAGGCGACAAAGGCTCAAGCCCCGCGAATGATACCGGCGCACGCCTGCCCGACTCAACGTATTAAAAACAGGAGTCAGGAGTCAGAATCCAGAAGTCAGAATAAAAACAGGAGCGGTCCTCCGCCTTATTATTCTGGATTCTGACTCCTGGATTCTGAATTCTGTTTTACTGATGTCTGAATCAGTCCAAGCCATACCGCCGTTTATTGATTTGCCAGTGCCGGAGGCTCGTGGCCGTGCGGCGCGTCCAAGTGCGCGGGAGTGGAGAAAGCACGCAACGCTTCTGCTCCTGACCGCATTGACGACTACGTTTGCGGGCATCATGCTGGTCAGCGAAGCAGTCCCCGAGCCGGTTATGCGTGAGCCTGTGGGGCTGCTCGACTACCTCTTTTACATCCCGGAATTTTATCTCAGGGCGGTGGCGGGTTATGCCTCGCACGCTTTCGCTCATCCATCGCTGCTCGCGCAGGGAGGGATGTTTGCGGGCGCGCTGCTCGCCATTCTGGCGGCTCACGAGGCCGGGCACTATGTTGCCTGCCGACACTATGGTGTGGATGCGACGTTGCCTTTCTTCATCCCCGCGCCGCCGCTCTTTCTGGCAGGCACGTTCGGCGCATTCATCAAGATCAAATCGCCTATCCCATCGCGACGCGCGCTTTTTGACATCGGCGTGGCCGGGCCGCTCGCGGGCTTCGTCGTCGCTTTACCCATCGCCATCATCGGCATCCTGACCGCTCATCCTGCAACGCCTGAGCTTGCGCCCGAAGCAGGACAAATGATTATCTTCGGCGATCCACTGCTTTTACAGTTAATCGCCCGCACGTTTGGCACGAGTCTCAATATTCAGATCAATCCATTTTACTTCGCCGCGTGGATCGGGCTGCTCGTGACGAGCCTCAATTTGATGCCTGTGGGGCAACTCGATGGTGGGCACGCGACCTATTCGCTTTTCGGCAAGCGCCTGCACAGTTGGCTCGGTCGCATCGCGTTTGTCGTGATGGCTACTTTAGCCGTCCTCGGCTGGATGTGGCACAGCAGTCCCAGCGGCTTCCTTTACGCGGTACTGCTCGCCGTCATGCTCCGCGTCCGTCATCCGCAGGTGACGAATGACAGGGAGCCGCTGGATCGCCCGCGTGTCCTGATAGCGATTCTCACGCTGCTGGTCTTCGTTCTTTCGTTCCTGCCATTCCCGATTAAGATTTACTGAAGGTGTAGTTTTTGAAAGTATCTTTTCAATCCTGATAGAGAATTGGCGCGGTCTGGGTGGTCGGAGTTTCGCCCGGCAATTTGATTGCGAAAGTCACCTCGGAGGGGCGACCGGAAAATAATCGTTTCACATTCTCTTGTCCACGGATAATGATGATGAGCATGTTTTTGTCGAGCTTCAATTTAATGCCTGCTTCTCTGATGATCGAGTTCATCCCTGCCGGTGTGCGCCCGAAGACACTCGTCTGCCCCGCTTTGATTAAATCGGAGAAGCTCCCGGCTTCCGGCAGAGCGCCGGAACGTTTCCAGAGATAGAACCCGAAAGCGAACTTCCGTCCCTCGTTCTCAACGCTGACATCCAACCGGTATTCCTGAGCGTTATCTTTTGTTGCAGGCAGTCGCCATCTCCAGTCAGAGCGAATCGGCACAGGCAGAATGAACCGCGCCTCATTCTTTGTGACGAGTGCTACGTACGGCGTTAGGTTGTTTGAGGCATCCGACTGCCATCTCAGGCTGTTAGATTGTTGGGCGTTCAGCTCAACGGCAGGTGGCACACTAAGCAGGGCAAAGCAAAAGGCGTGAACTATCAAACGGGCGGATTTCATTCAACTTCCTCCCATTCATTTGAGGCCGGAAGACGCATAGGTCCCGGCCTTTGTTGCCTTGCGTTCGGCTTTGCTTTAGCGAAACGCAGGCGGGCTAGGCGGCACGGGGGCGTCCGCATGTGGCGCTGGCGGCGGCGGCAGTTCACCAAGCGACCCCCGCGTCTTACCTGCCTTCTCATGGCTGCGATAGATCGGGTAGATAACGGCAGGCTCAGAATGCGCGTTCCAACTGCGATAAGAAGTGCCGCAGCGCTTATGCCGGTAATTTCGCTCGCTTGAAAACCTGTGGAAAGGATTGAACCCGCCGAGCGCCCACGCGGCGCTGATGCCGATTAGAAACGCGAGCAGGGCGACGGCGAGGCGGAGAATGAAACGTCTGATTCCTGTATTCATAAAGTCACTTCCTTCTTCCAACAAAGATGCCTGTCTGGGGCATTCGGGTTTACCGACATGGTTAAATCTAATTTCAGGCGGCTTCCCCGGCGGGCAGTAAACCGCCGAGTTCCTACCCTTCTAAAGTTCTCAGTCAGCGCCCGACTCGTACCCAAATTAATTGCCAGCGACCGTCTCTCTTCTCATAATGCCGTTTGAATCTGTACTTCTGGCTGGTAGATTTCAAATCGTAGTGGAAGCTCAGAGTATAGGCCTCACCTGTGACCGTCGCGCTATCGCCGTTGACTTCGACCTGTACGTTACTTGTATTGATGGCGTCAAAACCAAAACCGGGAGTCTCTAACAGAGCCAATCTTTGAGCTTTATTTTCGACTCTCCGGCGATTGCCGAAAGCGAAGTCATCAGCGAGAATATTGTCTAAGGCTGTGGTATTACCATCCAAATGAGCCTGGATGTATTCGCGCTCTACTTGCATGATTTCCTGTTCGACCTTACCGTTCGGGACGGCATTGAAGCGCGAACCCTGTAAGAGTGTGGTGGAGATAAGCCCTATAGCGAAGGTAAGAAGGGCGACAATGAGACGGATTGCATGGTGTTTCATGTTCTTTATTCCCTTTTAGGTGTGCAAGCTACATTATTACGGAACGGGCATCCTCAATTCATATGTTATGCCGCGTTCCCTGCTGGCAATAAACCCTTGATTTCCCTGACAACGCGCGCGACATCTTCCTGCCCGGCAAGCGCAATCATAAAGAATTTATAGCCCTGATAAAAGCAAAGGACGCCGTTACTGAAAAGCCAGATGCCGTCAAGCAGCGGATTGCCGCCCAGAATCCAGCTAATCGGTGCGCCCGTGATGGCTCCGGGTTGAAAAATCTGCGCCCACATCGCGACACCCGCCGCGCAACTGAACGCTCCCAGCAGCGGCGCGCCCACATATTTAACGATTTTACGCTCGAACTCGACGCGCTTCTCCTCGGCTTCGGTCAAATCTCCATTCTTGACAAGAGTCTCGCGCTCACGCAGGTAGCCATCAAACTTCTCACCGATTTTGCGCAAACCGTAAACGGGAAGGGCGGAGTGCGTCAACCAGTGCGGATGCGCGCCCAGCAATACTCCGTCGAGACTGGGAAAAGATGCCCCGAGACGTGCGCCCGCGACGATGGAGAAAGTGACGAACGCAGCCTTGCCCGGATTCTCTTTGACCCACTCGCGAGCCTTCAGCACGGTTGCGGTCGAAGCGACCGAAGCGCGTGTGAAGCGCGCCCCGGCAGTGGCAAATCGGGAAGCGCGCTCATAATAATACTTTGCCTCGCCGAAAACCTCACCAGCCTTCTCTCCGGCTGCCCCTGCCGTTTTACGAACAGCCTCACCGGCTTCACGCGCCCGGCGTGCCGCTTCTTCGGCGGCGCGGTGTGCGTGTTCACTCACGTCATACTCTTCATCTAAACGCTCGGCTTCTGCGCGCACGCGCTCTGCCCCACCAGCGAGAGTCTCCGCGCCGCGCCGCGCAACATCCTGAGCGGCACGTGCTCCCTCTTCAACGCGCTCCTTGATCCCGAACTTTTCATCAAGCTCGCGCGCTTTACGCCGCGCCGCTCGTTGCCACTCATCCAGCTTATCTTTGTAATCGGACATCAATACTCCTCAAAAGCAGAATCCAGGAGCCAGAATAAAAATCTGTGAAAATGGTTTCCGCCTTATCATTCTGGATTCTGACTCCTGGATTCTGAATTCTGCATTCTGTCTTTCCCGTTATACGTCGGGCGTCGGCTGACGGTTCGCTTCCAGCGGTATCCCGCACTCGACGCGGTTACGCCCTCGGCGCTTGGCTTCGTAGAGCGCGGCGTCCGCCACCGTAATTAATTCGCGCCCCGTTGCCGCGCTCAGCGGAAATTCCACCACGCCGAAACTCGCCGTGATATGCCCGACGCTTGGAATCTCCATTTCGCTGATTGCGATGCGCAAACGCTCTGCCACGTCTATGCCGACCTTGAATTCCGTCTCGGGCAGGATGACCGCGAATTCTTCGCCGCCAATGCGCGCGGCCAAATCTATCCCGCGCGTTCCGGCCTGAAGCGTCAGAGACAGGCGGCGGATTGCTTCATCCCCTGCATCGTGCCCGTGCATGTCGTTGACCTGCTTGAAACTATCTATGTCCAACAGGAGAAGACAAAAGGGTCGGCTATAGCGCAGCGTGCGCGAGACTTCACGCTCCAATTGCCGCTCGAAGCGGCGGCGATTGGCAAGCCCCGTCAGATGGTCTGTAAAAGCCTCTT
>JACCVS010000444.1 GCA_013698055.1 Acidobacteriota bacterium | reverse complement strand
AGCTTTTCTCGAAAGCGCAGAGCCTTAACACGCACTTCGGCTTCATCACCATTCAGCTTATCAACAACTCCGACAGAACCGAATGAGCGCAAACGCACGCGATCGCCGACTTTGATGGGACGCGCATTTGCTACGCGATACTCTTCTTCGACTGGTGCGGAAGCTTCTGCAGCATTAACAATCTTTCCCTCGCGGATGACGCGCACGGGACGCGATGTTGGTTGAGGTGAAGTATTCGACGGCGAAACGGCGCGCGCGGCTCGTTGCGCTTCGCGTTTGAGTTCAGCCACCTGCTTTTGCGCTTCACGCTCGACCTTAGCGCGCTCGGCTCGATCTTCAACCTTGGCGACCAACTCGCGCGAGCGTTTCTCGAAATCCGTCACTGCTTTCTGAAATTCGCGCTCGAAGATGATTTGTCGTTCGCGCTCGCGCTTGCGGGCCTCCACATCGAGCGAGGAGTATTTTTCGGCAACGGCGGCGCGCTCTTCCTCTAACGCGCGACGCAAACTCTCAGCTTCTTCCGATTCGCGCTTGATGCGTTGCAGGTAAGCGGTTGCATCCCGCGCTGATTCGCCGACGTGCGTGGATGCGGCGCGCACAATCACTTCAGGGAAACCGAAGCGGCGCGCAATCTCTATCCCCGAAGACGCTCCGGCAATCCCGACGAGCAATTTGTATGTCGGCTGCAAAGTCTTTTCGTCAAACTCGACACTGGCATTGATGACGGCCTCTTCGTTCGCCGCGTACATCTTCAAGCCGCTGTAGTGCGTCGTCGCCAAGACATGCGCGCCGCATACGCGCCGGAAATGATCTACGACAGCGACGCCGAGCGCAGAGCCTTCCTCCGGGTCAGTTCCCGTGCCCACTTCGTCGAGCAGGACGAGCGCGGGCGATTTGCACAGCTCGATCATGCGGCTGATGTTGGCGACGTGCGAGGTGAAGGTCGAGAGATTAGCTGCAAGCGATTGGTGATCGCCGATGTCGCAAAGCACGGAAGCATAGAACGGGATGCGCGCATATCCGGCAGGCACAGGAAGCCCGGAGAGAGCCATCAAAGAAAGCAGCCCGGCTGTTTTCAAGACGACGGTTTTGCCTCCGGCGTTCGCGCCGGACATCACCATCACCGGATGCTCAGAATCAAGCGAGAAGGAAACGGGCACGACCGCGCCGCCCGACGCACGCAAATTCTCTTCGAGCAGAGGATGACGCGCTTCCAAGAGTTCAAGGGAATTGTTCTCATTGATTTCGGGGACGACGCAGTTGAATCTTTCAAACAGCACTCGCTTACTGTTGACGAAATCAAGCTCCGCGACGGCGCGCACGGACATCTCAATCGCGGGCAACTCGCGACGCAATTCTTCCGTCAGCGTAAACAGGATTTTATAAATCTCGCGCTCTTCTGTTTCGCGCAGCGCCTGCAACTCGTTGTTTGCTTCAATCGTCTCCAACGGCTCAACGAAGACGGTCGCGCCCGAAGAAGAGAAGCCATGTGCGACGCCACCGATGCGCCCGCGATGGTCTGACCTGACGGGAATCACAAAGCGGTCGTTGCGGACTGTGACCAGCTCATCCTGAATCGCTTCTTCCGAACGCCGCATCAGGCTTTCAAGCGAGCGCGTGATTCGTGAGCGCAGATTCATAATCTCCGCACGAATACGCGCCAACTCGGGGCTTGCGCGGTCGTCTAGCTCACCGCTCGGTAGAATTTTATTGGAGACGCGCGCAGCCAGGCTATGCAGCTCGCGTGGCAGATGCTCGATAATCTCCCATAGCACCGGTGACGCTTCGCGCTCGGCCATGACAAGAGCGCGAGCGGCCAGCGCCTGTTCGCACAGGCGGGCTACTTCGAGTATCGCCAGCGGCTCAAGCGTCGCGCCCTCGATCTTGAGACGCGCCAGCGCCTCCGCCGGATCAATCATCTCCGTGAATGACCACGAGACGCCGCGCCGCCGCAACTCGACGCACTCCGCAATCGCGCTTAACTCACGCCGCAGCTTCGACAAATCATCAATCGGGGCAAGCGCGTCCGCGCGCTCGCGTCCCATCGGTGTCTGCGCGCCGCGCCGGACAAGCGCGCGAAGCCGTTCATAATCCAATGTTGCAAATGCTTGAGCGTTCATAAGTAAGTGCAGAATTCAGAATCCAGAAGTCAGGAGCCAGAATGAAAGGCTAAAACCGCTTTTGTTTTTATTCTGGATTCTGGATTCTGGATTCTGTCTCCTGCTTTTGAGAACGTTGCCTTCGCCGTTCGGCTCCCTGCATGGCGGCGGCGAAGAGTTCTCTGGCGTCGAGCACGATGGTCTGCCCGTGCGCGCCTTGAATAATGCCGCGCATGATGTTTGAGTTTGCGCTCCCGACGGAAGCGACGATCTCACTAAGATATATTCCGAGATGGCCGTCCACGCGGTTCACGGCGAGCGCCAGTTGCTCGTCACCGCGCAACGCGATGATGAAACCGGGCGTTGTCGTCTTCACCTTTTCCGAACTTCTTTCGCCGAGCAAGGTGGCCGGGTCAATGACTGTCAACATCCGGCCACGCACGCTCACGACACCCAGTATCGCAGGGGGCGCGTATGGTAGAGGAATAGGATCGCGCCATTCTGTGACGCTTTCAACTTCCTCTGCGAAGAGTCCGATGTGCCATGTGCCCGCTTGCGCCAGTACCAACTCATGTCCCTCGCGTGAAGGCTCTTCCTGCGCCGCTTCGCTCGCTATCATCTGCGCCGGGGGCTGCGCCGTGTGGAGGATGAGCGTTTGTTGAAACTCTAATTCGTAGGCTGTTAAAGCGCGCGGCTGCGGTTGCTCCGCTTCGACTTGGAACACGCCCGGCACAAGCATCGCTTCCATGTCTTCGATTTCAGCAGGTGACAGTGGCGAAGTTGCCCTGCCTGCCGGTTTAAGGTTCGCCTGCCCGAGAGCTTGCGGCTCTCCTAACGGGGGACTTGCCATCGGCTGCCCGCGCATCTGCTCGATAATCCGCTGCGCCTCTTCCGCCGCCCAGTTTCTAACTACCGGAACTTCTTCTTCGGTCGCTTGCA
>JACCVS010000557.1 GCA_013698055.1 Acidobacteriota bacterium | reverse complement strand
AAACCTCTCGCGGAGTAAATAAAGAACATAGGAGTTCCATGAAATCCCAGCGCCGCACAGCACTTCAGGTCGCGCTTGTCTCCTGTCTCGCCTTTTCCTTTCTCTTATTCATCGCGTTCGGACTCGTCACCGCACAAGAGCAGAAACCCGCCACTCCTGCGCCCCGGCAAACGCCGACGCCACAGCCTGCGCCGCAGCAAGAGGGCAGAGAGGCTGGCGAGACTGAAATCGTTAACAAAGACCTCGTCACGCTGACTGTGACGGTCACAGACACTTACGGTCGCTACGTCTCCGGCCTCGATAAAAAAGCCTTCAAGGTTTTCGAGGATAAAGAGGAACAGGAGATCGAATATTTCAGCGACGACGACACGCCCGTGAGCGTCGGCATCCTCTTCGATGTGTCCGGCTCCATGAGCCAGGATAAGATCAGGAAAGCGCGCGAAGCTCTCTCGCGTTTCATCCAGACGAGCCACGATTCGGACGAATACTTCCTGATAGGTTTCAATTCTCGCGCCCAACTCCTGATGGATAAGACGCGCGATGGCGACGCCGTTTTGAACAAGATGACTTTTGTCGAGACTAAAGGAAATACTGCGCTCTACGACGCCTGCTATCTGGGCGTCGAGAAAGTCACGCGCGGGGTACACAACAAACGCGCCATCCTGTTGATCTCAGATGGACAGGACAACGACTCGCGCTACACCTTCAGCGAAGTGCGCCGCCTGTTGAAGGAATCCGACGTGGTGGTTTACTCCATCGGAATCCTGGGCGGCAACGACCCCGGCAGTTCTCTGGGAATGGAAGGCCAGGCTACTTTAGACGAGATGTCGGCAGTTTCGGGCGGCAAGGCTTTCTTTCCAAACACCTCAGCCGAGATGGACGAGCTGTTTGAGCGTATCGCGCTGGAACTCCGTCACCAGTATTCGATTGGCTACAGCCCGAAGAATTTCAAGAATGACGGCAAGTGGCATAAGCTCAAGGTCAAGGTGACACCGCCGCGAGGATTGCCTCGCCTGTTCGTCCGCAGCCGCGAGGGATACTACGCGATCACCAATCCGCGCTGAAATGCTTTCACTCTCCGGCAACGCGCAACCGCCCGGCACGCATCTTTGAGAGTGTGCGCGTGTGATGAGCAATTAACTCGTCACGCTCTTTTGCCCCAGCAGCACGAAAAACAGGACTCAGAATTCAGGAGCCGGAATCCAGAATAAAAATAAAAGCGGCCTCAGCCTTTTATTCTGAACTTCTGGATTCCGACTCCTGAATTCTGCTTTATCGAGAGGTTCAGTTATGAAAAGCATTCAGGCTCAGGTATCCACGCGCCGCGCGTTTGCGTTCGCCATAGTCTTATTGATGGCTTGCGCGCTGATGCTGGGTTCACACGTCAGCCGGGCGCAGGAGGGGCGTGCGCGGCGCACCACAACTCAGCAGGGAAAGCCAGCTTCTCCGCAACAAGCGCCGACACCGAAAGCGACGCCGAAACCTGCGATGAAAGCCTCCGGCGGAGTCAATCCGGGTCAGGTCGTTCTGCCGGATGCGCCGCCCGAGATGGCGAACCCGCTAGGTGTTGAGATCAACGAAGGCGATGTCATCAAAGGTTATACCGATCTGGTGGCCCTGAACGTGCGCGTCATTGACCGCAACAATCGCCCTATTGGCAATATCCGGCAGGAAGACCTCAACGTCTTCGAGAACGGCGTGCCGCAACCGATCTTCTCCTTCTCGAAAGAAGAAGTGCCGGTCAGCTATGGTCTGGCAGTTGACACTTCGGGATCGCTTCGCTCGCAACTGGCTCAGGTCATCGAAGCCGGAAAGACCATCATTAACAGCAACAAGCCGGGGGATGAAACGTTTCTCGTTCGTTTTATCAGCAGCGACAAGATCGAGCAGGTGCTTGATTTCACATCCAATACGGACGACTTGATTGACTCCATTGATACCTTCTACACAGAAGGCGGGCAGACGGCGGTTGTTGATGCAGTTTACGTTTCGGCTGAGCACGTCGCGCAATACAAGAAGGGTAACGATAATGACCGCCGCCGCCGCGCCCTGATCGTCGTCACCGACGGTGAAGATCGTGGTAGCACTTATAAGCAGGAAGAACTCTTTGAGCGGCTGCGCGAGGAAGACGTGCAGATTTATGTCATCGGATTCGTCAACGAACTTGATAAAGAAGGCGGCTTCATTCGCAAAAGCTCGCGCGAAAAAGCTGTCAATCTCATCAACCGTCTCGCCAAAGAGACCGGCGGGCGCGCCTTCTTTCCACAATCTCTTTCGGAACTGCCGCAAATTGCCGAAGAGATTGTGCGCGACCTCAGAACGCAGTTCGTCATCAGCTACAGCCCGACGAACAAGGCACGCGATGGCTCATATCGCGCCATCCGCGTGACGGTGACTGACGCAGCGGGCACGGATAAGCGCATCGCCCTGACCCGCTCCGGGCGCATCTCAGGACGTGAAGGAACTGTTGCGCCCGTTAAGCTGCCCGTCACGCGCAGCACCAACTCGACAGCTCCGGCTCAAAAGAAACCGGGTACAGGCAGGAATCCGTAGCAACCCCGTAAGCAAGTTTTTAATTCCCATGAGGGACAACTGAAAATAGCCCGGCAATTTATCGCCGGGCTATTTTCATTCCCGCTGAACTTTACCTCCGTCCCGCACGTGAAGCGTCCCCGAAATTTTGACATGGCAGGTGGAGGGGATTAATCGCCTTTGCTCTCCGGCTTCTGCTAAAATGCGCGCCGCCATTTAGCGTTTCCGGTTTTCGCCTGGATCAATTCATAAATGTATTTTGTCGGAGGAAGCAATTATGCCTTGTGATGTTGAGATGCTCGCTGGAATTGATTTTTTTGACATGCTCGATGAAGGTGATCGAATTGCGCTGGCGAGCGTGATTGATTATGAGAAGCTGGAAGCAGGGCACGTGCTTTTTCAAACAGGCGAGCCGGGTGATTCACTCTACATCGTCCGTAACGGCGAAATCGAGTTGTACATCAAGGACACGGCAGGCCAGAAGATCGTGCTCAACATTGTACGTCGGGGCGAGATGTTCGGCGAGCTATCCCTGCTCGATAGCGGCCCGCGAAGCGCCACGGCAATCGCGCTCATGGAAACAGAATTGCTGATTCTTGATCGCGACGATTTGCTTCTGCTTTTTCAAAAGAAACCGGATGCCGCCCTGCACATGCTCGCGGCAATGAGCGGCATGACGCGCAAGGCGGATCAGTTGCTGAGAACCCGCGTCTCGCGCAACGTCAACGAGGAAGTGCAGGCGAAGTTCACTGTCATAGAGAGAATCGCCGACTGGATTGCGTGGTTCAGCGGCAGTATGCCTTTCCTGCTGATCAACCTTATCTGGTTCGGCACATGGATCGCGCTCAACACTATCATTCTCCCCGTGGACCCTGTCACCAATGAGCGAGGCTTCGACCCGTTTCCCTTCGGCCTGCTGACGATGATCGTTTCGCTCGAAGCGATTTTCCTCTCGTGCTTCGTTCTCATCAGCCAGAACCGCCAGACGGAAAAAGATCGCGTGCGCTCCGACATCGAGTACGATGTCAACATCAAAGCCGAACTGGAAGTCGCGCACCTGCACGAGAAAACTGATCGGATGTATGAAGAGATGCTCGCGCGTTTTACCAAGCTGGAAAAGAATCTCGCCCGGACGGCTCAAACGGAGAAAGTCTGATTTCAGTGGCGTTTCGGAAAGAGGAAATCCTTTAAGGCTTATCCTCAGCAGCGGGAGGAGGCTCGTCTTTGGTTTTCGGTGGCTCAACCGAGATCAGGTACGCGATGAAAGCGATAAAGGCGAGGGTGAAGGTGATGATGATGATAGTTATCGGCTCCACTCCGAAAAGCCATGACTTCCCTTCTTTTTCCCCGGTAAAACCCTTCGGAAACTTCAAATCTCCCGTATCAACGCTGATGACGCCTTCATTATTCAAGCTCTGATGAGTAGACTTTCCCGCGCGCTCCTCAAGCGGCGCGAGGCGTTCGGCTTTCTCAAGGCCTTTTTCACTTGAAACGTGAATCGGGCTGTGTTCTTCCATTGGTTCTTTCATCACAGCCAATCCCTCTTCTTGAAATAAATGTAGAGTGCAACGCCGATGACGAACATCCACGAGAGAGCGAAAACATAGCCGTACTTCCATCTCAACTCAGGCATAGAGTCAAAGTTCATCCCGTAGATTCCCGCAATCAGCGTCAC
>JACCVS010000550.1 GCA_013698055.1 Acidobacteriota bacterium | reverse complement strand
TCGCCCGTCACGCTGATGACATACTCGCCGCGCACATCCTTTGCTTTGGCGTGGGCGTCGCGTGCGGTCTCTTCATTAAAAACGACCTGCGTGATGCCGTCGCGGTCGCGCAAGTCAACGAACGTCAAAGGGCCGAAGTCGCGCCGCCTGGCCACCCAGCCCATCAGCGTCACGCTGCTTCCGACATCTTCCGCGCGCAGCGCGCCGCACGAATGCGTGCGTTCCGTATTTCCTAGATTATCCAGCATAGGTTCAAGTTTGAATCGTAGATTTAAATATCGAGAGTCAATTGAAAGATCATTGTAAAAGTCTGAGCGCCCTGTCCGGCACAAATGAGAGCGGGTCTTTCTTCTTCATCTGGACATACATCTCGCGCAAAGGCTCTCTGGCCGCAGTTTTAGAAAGCGACACCAATTCATTCAGATGACGGCGATCCAGATTAGATTTCATGCTCCATAAACGCAGCGCATCATCGAACGCCCCCTCGCGCGCCGCCGCGAGAGCAATGCGGGGCAACTCCTCAATCAATTGTTTGCCCGTCAAGCCCTCGCGATTGAGCAACAACTTTTCGGCGGCCTGCCAATTGCCCGCACCCAGATAAGCAGTGAATAGATTGTCGCCTGCCTGCTCTTTCATGAACTTAGCCCCTTCATCGCGCTGCTCTCCGATGTGCTTGAGATAGCCGACCAATAACGGGATAGCGCGACGCGGTTCCTTGCAATCCACCAAAGCAACCGCCAGATGATAAGCGCGCGACGGCGCACCACTTTTTGCCAACCCTTCCAGTTGCATCCAGAAATCTGCCTTCCGCTCCGGCGTAACTGCTTCGCGGCAGACTATCTTTTCAATCAGCCACTCTTCATCGTTCGTCCACTCCTTGCGCGCCGCGAGCAGCCGGGTCAGCACATTCTTATTCTTAACGAGCAGTGCGTCTCTCAGATCATGAAAATCGAATTCGTTGTCGGCGATCATCTTCGCTACGCGGAAAGCGTACTCCGTTTCCGGTGTCGTCAGCGTGAATTCACGCCGCAAGACCTGCTTAAGTTCCGCACGCCTTTCGTCCCTCTTCCCATCCCCCTCGGCGTATCGAACGAAAGTCGTGAAGGAACTGAGCAGCAAGAAACGTGCGCTCACGCTCGCTTTATCATCGGGCTTGAGGGGCAGATGAGCGAACGCCTGGCGATAAGTATCCATCACCGCGTCATACTCTTTGCGCCCTTTATAATACTCCGCTCGCTCCACCCAGTACGCAGCCGACTCGCGCTCCCTCGCTTCATCGCGCAGAATCTTCGCCTCGACGACGCGCATCCCCGATTGCGCCTGCACCGCACCTGCTAATTGATGCACATCTTCGTTGATGATGTCGCTATCGCCCTTCATGGCAACGAGTTCTTCGATAATCTTTTGCGCCGCCTGCGGCTGCTTCAATGCTTGATAGGTTTCGGCGAGTTGTTTCTTCGTCCAGAAGCGCAATTGCTTATCCCAGTTTTTGACGCGCGGTGAAACTGAAAACCGGATGATGACCCGTTCCCGAATAAGCTGCATGTCGCGCTCAGTAAAGGGAAGCGCGAGCGAACGCTCATACGCCTTCGCGGCGATTTGTGGTAGTTCGGCTGGCAAGCGTCCGCCCAATTCGTAAAACTCATATGCTGAGCGCGGCGCGGAAGTGCCTTCCAGCCACGCTTCGAAAATACCAGCCAGCCACGCGACATTTTGCGGGCGTCCCGCGAGGTCATTGGCGCGCAGGTAACGAAACGCGCGCTCCGTATCTTCGGGATTGGCTTTGACATCCGCAGCCAACGCATCGAGCAGCTCGCTAATTGTCCCCAGTTGAACGCGCCAGTTGATATGCCACTCAAGCCATTTATCGTTCTCTTTCACGCGCGTGGCCAGCCATGCATCCAACTCTTTCGTGTCCCCCTCCAGTGCCCACAAACGCAGGAGAGCCTCCGCACCATCAGTATCAACTGGCATGAGGCGCTCGTAGTACGCCCTCAAAGCTGCCAGATCATCTCTGCCAATCATCTCTTTGATTGTTTCAGCAACGAACCAGCGGTGTGAGACGGGCGGCATATCCGAGGCTTCCGCTAACTGGTTGAGTGTTTGCAAAACGCGGGCGCGGTGTCCGGCGCGGGTGAAGATGTTCAATTGGCGCAGCAAAGGCAGAATGGTCGTCGGACGCGCGCGCGCCAATTCGTTTGCCACCTCTCCGACATTTTTTTCCAGAAGAACGCGCGTCAACTCGCGCTCCATTTCGAGGCGAGCTTGATGATCGAAAGTTTGCGCGCCCGCGCTCGTCGCCAGCGCGAGACAGACAAACAGAGCTGGCAATAATTTATTTCGGCGGTAAAGCATGGGGATACCCTTGCGCGTCCACATTGTAATCTCACAGGAGAATCAAAAGCGGTCTCTTCCCTTTCGCGCCTTCTCTAACTTCCCCTGACATCCTTTGCTTCTGCGGTGTCGCGTATAAAATCCTGCGGCGCGTCGAAGCGATTCTGCCCCACCGCCGTAGCGCCTTCAACGGTCTTCTCCGCAAGGTAAGCGTTGAACTCCCCAGAACGGTTGCGCGGAATACTCAGGCTCTTCCATCCAGTCGATTTGAAGTGCTTCGCCAGAAAAACTATTTGCCCAATGTGGTAGCCGTAATGCGTCATCTGCCGGTTGATGGCGTTGACGACCGTGTGCGCCTCGCCGCGAATTAAAACCGTCTTCATCAAATCTTCAGGCTGCAAAGATTCGATGGCATTGAAGACGCAGTTCCAGCCCCGCTCCCACTCAGTTATCAATTCCGCTCTGGTCGTCTGGGGCGTGATGACAAACTCCAGATCACGATTGCGGTCAGGTTTCTCTCCATCAGTTGTCAGAAACTCCGTCCAGCGCGAGAGCATGTTTCCAACCATGTGCTTGACGATAACGGCTAAGCTGTTTCCCTCTTCGTCAAGGGATACAAAGAACTCCTCATCGCTCGCCTGCTCAAGCCCCCTCTCCGCTAGTTTCTTATAGGCTCGAAAATTCGAGAGCGCGTCTTCCAGATACTGTTTGGCAAGCGAATCGTCCACAGCTCAGCCCTCCCGTTTCAGCGACTCTCGAACAGTCGCGGCGACGCGGTCGCTTGATAGTGTTTGCTGCTCTCCCGTGCTCAGATTTTTGAGCGCGACTTCGTGGCGCGCACGCTCCTCTTCGCCGACGACTGCGACGAACGGGATGCCGCGCGACGAAGCATACTTGAATTGCTTCCCAATCTTGTCAGCTTCAGGGTACAGGTCAACGCGCAGCCCCGCGCCGCGAAGCTCCATTGCCAGCGCGATTGAGTCGTTGATTGATGCTTCAGTCCAGATTGTGACCATCACGTCAGCCGGAGCATTAACAAGCTCCGGCGGAAACATCTCTCGCTCTGTCATCACGACGATGATGCGCTCCAAACCCAGAGAGAAGCCGCACGCCGGAACG
>JACCVS010000435.1 GCA_013698055.1 Acidobacteriota bacterium | reverse complement strand
TTGAAGCAGGAGCCAAACTCGCGCGCCGGTCTCTACTTCATGGCCGAAGCGAATTTGCGCTCCGGCAAAGTCGAGCAGGCTCGCATCTTCGCCGGAGACCTCGCCAAGTATTATCCGGACTATCTCGCGGCCAAGCTGATGCAGGTGCAGATCAACCTCGCATCGAAAGACCCCGCGGCTGCGGTGACGATGGCAAACGAGTTGGTGGAGCGATTAGGCAAGGAAGCGCCGAGCGGGGAAACATCGCCGCAGATGCTCGCCGAACTGCGCTCCAAAACTCTCATGGCGCGCGGCATCGCGCAGTTGCAGTTGGGCAAAACCAAGCAGGCGCGCGAAGATTTGACAGCGGCGCGCGACCTTGCGCCCAACGCTCCTTCTTCGTACAACAATCTCGCGCTGGCTGCGCTGGCCGAGAAAAAGATGGATGAGGCGACGGCGCTTTACGAACGCGCACTGGCTATTGACAGCACGGATTTCGATGCGCTAAATGGTCTTATCAATAACGTCTATTCAAAGCAAAACAGATTGGATTTGGCGCACACGCGCGTGGATCAAGCCATCGGAGCGAAATCCGATAGCCCCGCGCTGCATTACCTGAAGGCGCACGTCTTCGGCTTTGAGCAAAATGCTCAGGGAGCGGAAGCCGAGCTTCGGCGCGCGCTCGAACTCGACCCGAATTACTTAGCGGCCTACTTTGATCTCGCCGCTCTCTTCGTCAATACGAAGCAGCAGGATCGCGCCATCGCCGAGTATCGCAAGATAGTCGAGCGCAGGCCGGACGACGCATCCACCTACACCTTGATCGGGATGCTCGAAGACAGTCGTCAGAATCACGATGCGGCGATTGAGAATTATCGTAAAGCTGTCGCACTCGATTCGAGCGCGGCGATTGCCGCGAACAACCTGGCTTGGAGCTACGCCGTCAACGGCAAGGGAAATCTCGACGAGGCCATCGCCCTGGCTCAGGGCGTGGTTCAAAGGCACCCGGACGTGCCCGGATTCGCGGATACACTCGGCTGGGTCTATTATAAGAAGGGCTTGCACGCTCCGGCGGTCGAGCAGTTACAAAAGGTCGTCGCGAAAGCCGGTGACAGCGCCGGGTATCGTTTTCACTTAGGGATGGCGCTCGCGGGCAAAGGCGATAAAGCCGCCGCGCGGCGCGAGCTTGAAGAGGCTTTGCGTCTCGGCGAAAAGCAACCGGGCTTCACCGACGCAGAAGAAGCGCGCAGGACTTTGGCGACGCTTTAGACTGAAAAAGGTTTTCACCCTGACGCTTCCCGAGCCACGCGCTCGCCATTGCCCGGCGAGACTTGGCGCTACGAGATGCGTGAAGGTTTTTTCTTCAGACAACGACGAGGAGTGCCGAACATGAGTGTCCAGTTTCGCCAGAGAACTCCGGGCGAATACGCCCGCATCATCTGGAAGCGCAAGTGGCTGATTGTCCTTCCCATGATCGCGATTGCGTCCGCCATCACTTGGGTCGTCCTTCGCCTGCCTGACGTTTACGAATCTTCCACGCTGATCGTCGTCAAGCCGTCAACGATTCCCGATGCGGTTGTTCCCACACAATCCGAAGACACCCTGACGCGCCAGATCACCAGCATCAGTCAGGTCGTCACCAGTCGAAGCTCGCTTCAACCTCTTGTCGAAAAATTCAGACTCTATGAGGTCGAGCGGATGCGTGGCGAGCCGATGGAATCCGTCATTGACCGGATGCGCCGCGACATCAAAGTAGAGTTGAACACCACGCGCAATGATGTCACTAATGGATTCAACCTGACCTACAGGGGACGTGACCCGCGCACGACGCAGGCTGTGACAACAGAGCTGGCGGGCAAGTACATCAGCGCGCAGACGCAGAACAGCGTCACAATGGTGAAGTCCACGAAAGAGTTTTTCGAGCAAAGGGTCACACAGCTTAAACAGGAGTTGGACGAGATTGCCCAGAAGCGGCTTGATTTCATGAAGGGGAATCTCTCTAACCTCCCGATGGGAAGTGAGTCTCTCGGCATCCAGTTGACCGGACTCTACGAGAACCAGAAGGCTCTCATCGCCGACATCGGACGCCTGCGTGACCAGCAAAACTTATTGAATCAAAGTTCAGGCGATTTGAAAAAACAGCGGCAGCAGGAGATTGACAATGCCATTGAGGAGATCAATGACCCGAAGAAAGCGCCTGAGTATGTACAGCTTTCTCAACGGGAGGACGCCCTCGCCGCCGAAATACGCAATATGGAACGGTCGCTCAAGCCCGCCAACCCTGACTTGATAAAGAAAAATGAAGAGCTGGCAGCTGTTCGGAGACAGATGGACACAGCCATCGCAGAGGGGAAAGCCAGGGCTGAAGAGAAGAGGAGGCGAATCGAGTCCTATGATGACCCACGCCTTAATCAGGTGAAGTATAGCCTGGAGAATGGTAAGAACGAGATTGTGCGACAGCAAAAGATGCTTGACGACACAAATTCGCAGATTGCCTCGCTTCAGCAGCGAATCAACCTCATTCCCGGCGTGCAGGTCGGACTCGAAACCCTTGATCGCGACTATTTGACCAAGCAGGAGAGCTACAACAAGCTGCTCGACCAGCAGGCTAAGAACGTCATGATCTCGGACATCACTTCGAGCCAGCAGGGCGAATCAATCGCGGTGGTTGATCCGGCTTATCTGCCCACCAGCCCCGTCGCGCCCAAGCGCCCGATGCTGATTATCATGGGAATTATGCTTGGCCTCTTCGCCGGGCTGATTCTCGTCTCAGCGTTTGAAGTGCCACGCCTGTTGACGATTCAGACAACTGGCGATGCCGAACATTACACGGGTCTGCCGGTGCTTGTCTCCGTGCCCGAGCTTCTGACGCCGCAGGAAGCGCGCAGAATTCCGCGCCGTCGTCTGCTCCTGCTCGCTGCCGGAATCGTCGTGACAATCATCAGCATTCCGGCGCTCGCTTACATCCTGAAGCAGACGCATGTCTTTGATCGGCTGGTTTCTTAAGGGATGAGGGATGAGGGATGAGGGATGAAGAAAAACGTTCCTCTTTCATCACTCATCCCTCATCCCTTATCCCTTTAGGAGCGCTTGATAGTGTACAGAGAATTCTACGGCCTGAAAGAATTGCCCTTCGCGCTGACGCCCGATCCGCGCTTTATCTATTTCACTCCATCGCATACGGAAGTGATGGCGAATCTGCATTACGGCATTGAGAGTGGCAAGGGTCTGATTGTCGTCGCGGGCGAAGTTGGAACAGGCAAGACAACCATCCTGCGCTGGATGATGCAGCGTCTTGATCGAACCGTTTTGGTCGCCTACGTCTTCAACCCGCGCTTGACCGTGCCGGAGTTTTACCAGCACATCACCACACTCTTCGACGTGAAGGAGTGGGAAACGAAGTCCGAGCTTCTGATCGCGCTCGGCAAGACTTTGGAGTCGCGTCACTCGCGCGGGCTTCGCACGGTCCTCATCATTGACGAAGCGCAAGGGTTGACGCCCTATGTGCTTGAAGAGATACGGCTGCTTTCAAACTTTGAATCCGACACGGCCAAGCAGTTGCAAATCATCCTGACGGGTCAGCCGGAGTTGCGCGATGTGCTCAATAACCCAGACCTGCGCCAGCTCAAACAGCGCGTTGCGCTACGCTGTGAGATTAAGGCCTTGCCGAACGTCGAAGAGACCGAGCGCTACATCTCATCGCGCCTGCTGGTCGCCGGGGCGGAGCGCACGGACATCTTTTCGCCCGGCGCGATTGATTACATCTACCGCTGCTCCGAGGGCATCCCGCGCCAGATCAATAATCTCTGCGACAACTCTCTGCTGACCGGCTTCGCGGCTGGTGAAGAGACAATCGGGCGCTCGATTATCGAAGAGGTCGCCGACACCTTCGACATGCTGCCCAGAGGCGACCGCGGAAGCCAGATGAACGAAGAGCGCGAAGCTCCGGCGCGAATTTTTACAGCCGCCGGTCGCGCGGAACTGTGGGCTGCCGGAACTGAAGCGAGCGCTCATTTACAAACGGAAGGCGCATCACCGTTGGCGATGCGTGAGGAATCGAACAAGGGGACAACACCCGAAGTTGACGAAGTCGGCGCGGCGTTTCGTCGTTCCGGCCTGATGGGAGAAAGATAATGGGTAGAGTTTACGACGCACTCAAGCGTTCGGGAGCCGCCAGGACAGGCGGCGAAGTTAAAAAGAAATCTGAGAATCAGAAGCGCCGCAACGGAACAAGCGCCGGACATGATTTACCGGCCACTCCGTTTCCAGCGAAGAACGGTGACGAGCATCCCTGGGATAGCTCACCGCTCTTCGCCGGTAGAACGGCGCACGATTCAGCGTCCACTGCGCACACCGAGGAACGCGCCGGGTCGGCACTCTCCGGCGTTATGGCTTCGCGTGCTGCTGGGGCAACTTTGGACGCTGCCGGGGCGACGCCCGCTGCGGATTATGTCTCAATAGACATCACCGCAGCGAGCGTCGAACCTCATCTGATCGCAGTCACACAACCGCGCTCTGCCTATTGCGAGCAGTTCCGCTCGCTTCGGACACGCATCCTGCAAGCGGGCGAACGTAAAAAGATGCAGGCTTTCGTCGTCACCAGCGCGGGCGTAGCCGAAGGCAAAACCCTGACGGCGCTCAATCTTTCATGGCTGCTCGCGCAGACGGACGGCGTGCGCGCCATCATCATTGATAGCGATTTGCGCCATCCATGTGCGTCCGACTATCTGGGTATTGACGCGACCATCGGACTCTCCGAAGTGTTGTCGGGCGAAGTTACTTTAGATGAAGCGATCATTCGATTAGAGCCTGCCGGACTCCATCTGCTTCCCGGAGGCGCGGCGCGCGACGACGTGGCGGAGCTTCTCTCCGGCCCCAAGTTCGGGCGCATCCTCGCGGAACTGCGTCGCTCGTTCGACTATATCGTGATTGACGCACCGCCTCTCGGCATCTTCACGGACGCAAACGTCCTGATTAACAAAGCCGATGGGGCGCTGCTGGTCGTGCGCTCGGGCAAGACTCGCTACGCTGCGCTTGAGCGCATCATCGAGCAACTCCCGCGCGAGCGGATGCTCGGCGTGGTCTTGAATCGCACCGACGAGCAGTTAGACGAAAGTAATTACTATTACCAGCGCCGCTACTACAGGCGCGAGGATAAAGCGGCTACGCTGCCAAAGGCTCAGGCCGCGATGAAAGAAGAAGGGGAGGTTGTTGCCGCAAATTGAAGACGCGCCGTCTCAATGCACGTACCGTTCTGCTGCTCCTTGCCGAAGCTGCTTTGCTTTTCGGCGGGCTGGTTGTAGCCGTGTATCTGCGTTTGGGCGGAGCGGACGCCGAGTACGAATTGATCGAGCGTCATGGTTTCTATAAGGCAGCGAT
>JACCVS010000534.1 GCA_013698055.1 Acidobacteriota bacterium | reverse complement strand
GCTGGCGAACGTTGTCGCCATGACGGAGACGCACAAGCGTCCCGCGTTGATCCTCGGCACGAGTTCAGACCGCATCGGGACTCCTGACGGACAATCGTTCTACGCGACTTTCAGCAAGAATCTAAAGCACTCGACAGGTTTGCCCGTCGCGCCCTACATCGGAATCGCTTACGGAACTTTTGAAGATCGCGCGAGAGTTATCGGCGGCTTGAACATCAGCCTCGCAGAGCGTTGGAGTTCGACGATTCTCTTTGACGGCGTGCGCGTACATCCACTTGTCAATTACACACGCGGGCGGCATCAATTCGGTGTTATCTTCGAGCGTGGGCGCAATCCCGGCGCAAGTTATAGCATTTCGTTTTAGAGCTATGACCTGTCTCCGGCACATGACGCGCTCAAAATCAGCAGAGCGGTGAATAGGCACACAAGCGGCAGGCAAGGTTTTCGCGCCGCTACTGGGAAAAGCCGTCTGCGAGAAATTGCGGGCGGCTGTTCTTTTACTATTAATGCTGGTTGGTCTACCTGTTTATTCGAGCCTTTGACGAAAGTTGTCACTTATCAACTGACAAGATTTGTCTATTCCCTCGCATTCGCTTGCGCCTCTCTGAAATTCCATAGCGACTTGTCGAGAAGGCAAAAAGAAAGCTTTTCCATTATTCTAGTGTGTAAGAGCCTTAAAAAGGCGAGAAGCCCGCATTTGACGCGGGCTTCGTTCAGATATGGTTGTTAGATTGGGATGCTCGGCGGGCGGCTGGCGACGCGGCAGGCGTTGCTCAGAGAAGTGAAGGCGGCGGGGTCACGGCTTTAAATGATTTCTCCGTGCTTGCCACCGATTAGTTAAGCACTCCTCGTGCCACAAGAATAATATTTCTGGAAGAGGGAAGGGATTAGATATTTACTTCGATCATACAAGGGTGCAAGGCGCGCGGCAGGCGATGGCAGTGAATAGGGCGAAAGCCCTTTTTTTCATTTCCGGCACTCAAAGTTATTCCTCCCGTTCATTGAAATGGCGTCTGCGGGAAATTGCGGAAGCGGTCGGCAGAGTCGGGAAGTTTGACTGCACATAAAAATAGGCGCACAGCCCCCAAAGCTGTTGCGCCTGTTCGCTTTTTACTTTTCAATAAGTTGCAAGCTAAGCAACGGGGAAGGAAAAGGGTTCGCTCTCGATGACAGACTCTTTTCATAGTCTTTATTAGATTCCATCCAGAGCACTATCTACTTCGTTCCGCTTATGCTCAACAACTTCACCGTGCCGTCTGCATTGCCGATCACTATCATCTTGCCATCGGGTGAATAGGCTATCGTATTGATGGACGTACTATCATCTTTCATTGTCTGTCTTAATACTCCGGTCTGCGTCTCCCACACTAACACTTTGCGATTTGATCCTCCTGCTACTAATTTGCTGTCCGGCGAAAAGGCAACTGCATTCACCAGAAAGTCAGCCGCTGTTAGTGTCTGCTTTAGTGCTCCGGTTTCAGAGTCCCACAGCCTGACCGTATTATCAAAACTTCCGCTGGCTACCGTCTTCCCGTCCGGCGAGAAAGCTACTGCCGCTATTTCGTTGCTATGACCGCTCAGCGTTCGTTTCAAAGCGCCCGTCTCCGCATCCCATATCTTAACAGTGTTGCCGTATCCCCCGCCCACAACAGATTTGCCATCAGGCGAAAAAGCGACCGAGCGGGTTTGAACATCTTGCCCTTCCAATCTCTGCATCAATGTTCCTGATACTGTATCCCACAACTTCAATGTCCCGCTGAGGTTTCCAATGGCAAAAGTTTGGCCGTCGGGCGAGATGGCTATGGTATTGATATTACTCTCCGTCATTTTCTGTCTTACCTCTCCCAATTTACCCAGACTGTTATCGAAGATGATGGCCGTACCCTGACCTCCACTGCCGCTTAATCCAACAGCTACCAACTTCCCATCAGCAGAAAAAGCTACTGAAACTACTTCATTGCCTGCTTCTTCAAGCGTCTGCGTCAAAGCGCCCGTTTGTGAATCCCATAATTTTATTGTGCCATCAGCACTCCCGCTTATTATCACTTGACCATTGGACGAGACAGCAACCGAACTCACGGCCTTGCTATGTCCTGTCAATGTTTTTACCTGTCCTTCGGTCTTTACCGAACTTTCCGGCGTGGGCAGACTTTGTGCATTTGTAGATACATTTGATTGATTTACGCTCGATGCGCCTGATTTATCTTTGAAGGCAAAAAAGAGAATGCCAGCGGTGATGCTTATCCCGATCAGCAGCACAATAAACCACAATGCACGGTTCGATTTGCTTGTAGGCTGAAAAGGCGGTCTCTGAGGCTGTTGGGCTTCAAATGATGGCTTAGGTGCCGGTGTGGTAACAGGAGACGTGTCTCTCGCGATTAGCTCTTGCGGACTTTGACCTTGGGCATGACTAATGGCAGCAGGGAGCGAGTTGATTGTCTTCGCCTCACTATTATAGACAGGAGCAGGAAGCTGGCTCGCATTACGCAAATCTCTCCGCATCTCGCTCGCTGATTTATAACGCTCGTTCGGGTTCTTCTTTAATGCTCGCTCAATTACGATGCGGATTGATTCCGGAATAAGCTCCGGCAACGGCTCCGGCTGTTTCGTAATGATGGCTGACAGCAGAGAGGTCATATCTGTCTGTGGGAAAGGGAAGCGTCCCGTCAGCAGCCGGTAAAAGATTACTCCCACTGACCAGATATCAGTTTGCTCACTTCTTTTCCCATCGAACGCTTCGGGCGGCATGTACATGGGCGTCCCTGTCGCAGCCGTGCTCTGTGAAGTGGTTTTCAGTATCCGGGCGATACCGAAATCAGCAAGCCTTGGAGTCTCTCTTTGCAGAAGGATGTTATCAGGCTTTAAGTCTCTATGAATGATGCCGCGCTCATGCAGATGCTCTAATCCAGCCAGAATGCCAAGCGTCATTTCGACTGCCGACTCTACGGAGGACGCTCTGCCTCCATGCTTCTCTAACCAGTTCGACAGTGAGCCATCAGGAGCATACTCGCTGACGATGATTACCTGCTCTTCATAAATATCAGCGTCAATGATAGGCAGCACATTAGGATGCCCGCTTGCATGAACCCAAAGAGAGGCTTCCTGCCTCACCGCCTCCAGGTCAACGTCTTCATCATTCGGGATTTTGATTGCGACTTTAGTTGTGGTAATGGCAGTACGCTTCTCTGCCAGCCACACTACACCGAAAGCGCCTCGACCCAGCTTGCTGATTAGGATGTAAGGGCCGATTTTGTCATCAGGTCTTGGCATAAGAATATTGAGGTCATTGACGCTGAGTGGCTGACATCAATAACGGCTGAGCATCTTAACGTAAATTCATCCTTCAGGCGAGAACTTCATAATCTATTCGCTCGCGCTACCGTACTGGCGGGCTGTAAATGGCGCGTGGTAAAGTTAGGCAGGTAAGAACATTTCGCGTGGAGATTGAAGGTTGAAATTTGGCGTCATAGTTTTCCCCGGCTCGAATTGCGATCACGATGCCTATCATGTGATCTCGAAGCATGTCGGCCAGCCTGTTGATTTTATCTGGCATCGGGACACGGATTTGAGTTCATACGACGCGGTCATCATTCCGGGCGGTTTCTCCTATGGCGATTACCTGCGTGCCGGGGCGCTCGCCCGCTTCTCGCCCGTGATGAACTCGGTCAAAGAGTTCGCCGCGCGGGGTGGTCTGGTGCTGGGTATCTGCAACGGCTTCCAGATTCTCTGCGAAACCGGACTTCTGCCCGGCGCGCTCATTCGCAACCGCGATTTGCATTTCATCTGCGAGCACGTCAGCGTCCGCGCCGAAACCACCGAGACGCCGTTTACCAATCAATTAAAAGCTGGAAGCGTGCTTCGCATCCCCATCGCGCACGCCGAAGGCAATTACGTTTGCGATGATTCCACATTGGAAGAATTAGAGCGTGAAGACCGCATCATTTTTCGCTATTGCGATGAGCGCGGAGAGATTACCGAAGCCGCGAACCCGAATGGCTCGCGTGATAATATCGCCGGAATCTGCAACCGCGAGCGGAACGTCTTAGGATTAATGCCGCATCCGGAGCGCGCCTGCGAAGACCTGCTCGGTTCATCCGATGGGCGCGACATCTTCCGCTCGCTCGCGGCCACACTAGCCTCGTATGCCCCGGCTTTCTAATTGGAGCTTCTCAAACGAAGATTGGTGCAAGCTATGACAGAAGAGCGTAGAGAAGAAGAACGAAAGAACATCACGCTTGACGTTCGCTGGGAGGGAGGCGCTAGCCGTCGACCGGCGCGGATCAGCGATCTCAGTCTGGGAGGCTGTTACCTGGACACGCTCGGCAGCGTAGAGGTCGGTGAAATAGTTAACGTTGAGATCAAGCTGCCTTCGGGCGAATGGCTACCGCTGCGCGGGACAGTCGCTTTTCATCATCCGGGGTTGGGTTTCAGCGTCTGCTTCACGTTTTTGACGGAAGATGAGCAGGAGCAACTTACAGAGATAATCAATTCCTGACTTTCGGGCAAAGCGAAAATAATCATCAAGAGTTAAGCCGATGAAACGTTTGTTTACGCCTGCGATTGTTTTGTTGCTGTTACTCAACGACGCAACAGGTCTCGCGCAAGAGAATAACTTGCAGCTTACGCCGAGCATTATGAATCAGCGGTATTGCGCGGTGAATGGAAATGTTGATGCGCTGCAACTAACCCTGAGCTTGAGATACACGAACACCGGACGCGGAAAGTTGATCCTCTACAAAGGCAACCGCCTCTTTTACCAGATGTTCATCAGCCGCAGTGGGGAAGAGGCTGCGGCGAGAAGAAACGAGCTGCGCACGACCCACTCACGATATTTTGACGAACAGCCGGAAAAGATCGTGGCTTCCGCTCCGGGCAGAGTCTTTACCATTCTCTCTCCCGGCGACTCATACGAAACCAGACAAATCATCTCCGTGCCCGTGACGCGCGACGGTGGCAAGGGCATTTACAACGTCTCGATAGGCGCGGGCGAGCATGTTCTGAGCGTGACCTCCTCCACCTGGTACGAGTCTCAAAAAATCGCCCAGCAATTGCGTGAGCGCTGGCGCTCGCGAGGCTTTTTGTGGACTAACCCGCTGGTCTCGAATTCCATTAACTTCGTCGTTGATGAGAACCGCGCGCCGATTGTTTGCCAATAAACACCAACGGGTAAATCTCGAACTGAAAGAATCAAGCAGGGATGAAGACCGCTCACGATTCAGCGCGAGGAAGGCGACGCGAACGCAAAGACCCTTCGGAAACTTCGCCTGCGCGTTTGCCTGAGCCACAGTGGGAAGACATTCTCTCATGGGCTGAAGTAAATCGTACGCATCGCATTCGCAACGGCGTCTATCAACGCGACGGGCAGCTCATCTCTCTGCTGACGGACTTCGGGCGCATCAATTCCTGCTACCCAGATCGCGTGGCCGAATCCGAAGATACGATTTATTACACGGGCGATGGGCGGCGCGGCGATCAATATTTGAATCCGGGCAATCGCGCGTTGCTTGCGGCAATTGAGAGCGGCCACGCCGTGCCGCTCTTCAACAAACTTGGCACGGGGCGCTGGCAGCACATGGGATTCTGGCGCGTCATGGCGGGACGCCAGCTTTTTGACGAAGAGGAAAATCGTATGCTCTGGCAGTTCACCCTCAAAAGAGTTGGGGGCTGAATATTTCCGGTTCGGGGTTCGTAAAAGCTATCTGAAGCCCGTAACTTGAAACAGACACCTTATCGCTGTTACCCTCTTAATCTTCCGTTACACACCGAAAAGGAGTTTTAGAAGAAATGAAGAATTATAGATTTGCTCTCTCACTCGCGCTTGTTCTCGCCATTAGTGCTGTCGCAGGAGCGTTTGCTCCAAGTGGAAACGAAAAGACGAGCGGCGTTAACATCGGCCAGCCCGTCGCTGATTTCAAGCTGCCGGATGCGGATGGCAAAGAGCATTCGCTCGCATCCCTGAAAGGCAAAAACGGCACGGTCATCATCTTCATCTCGGCGCAGTGCCCGATGGTTAAGGCTTACAATGAGCGCATCGAGAAACTCGCGCAGGATTACAGGACGCGCGGCGTCAACGTCATCGGTATCAACTCCAACGTGACCGAATCCACCGACGACATCAAGGGACACATCAGCAATAACAAGTTTTCCTTCGCCGTCCTGAGAGATAAAGGCAACAAGATCGCCGACAAGCTCGGCGCTGAGCGCACGCCGGAAGTCTATTTCCTTGACGCCAGCAACAAGCTCGCCTATCACGGTCGCATTGATAACCATCGCGACGTGACGCTGGTTCAGGCCAACGATTTGCGCGACGCGATTGATGCCACACTCGCGGGCAAGCCTGTCGTCAAGACGGAAGCCGCGGCCTTTGGGTGCTCGATCAAGCGCGGGTAGTCTGGAATCTCTGGATGAGACGCAATTTTTTCCTCGCGCTTGGCCTGGTCGCCATCGCGCTTGTTTCCCTGCCAATCTCAGCGCGGCGCGTGCCCGATTCACGCGCCGCCTCATCATCCGTTTTACAAAAACGCGGCGCGAAGGCGGCGGCGCGCTCGCCAACGGTGCGAGAGATCAATCTGGAAGGCTTGAAGAAGCTCTTGGAGCGTGACGGGAAACAATCCCGCCCGCTGCTCGTCAATTTCTGGGCGACGTGGTGCGAGCCGTGCCGTGAAGAGTTTCCAGACCTCGTCCAGATTAATAAGGATTACAAAGCGCGCGGTCTTGAGTTCGTCACCGTCTCGCTCGATGAATCCGGCGAGATTAAAACAGGAGTTCCGCAATTCCTGCGGCAAATGCGTTCCACGATGCCCGCCTATCTTTTGAACGTCCCTGACCCGGAACCCGCAATCAAGTGGGTTGATGCTGAATGGGGTGGGGGCTTGCCCGCGACTTACCTCTACAACGCACAGGGACAAATCGTCTTCAAACACATGGGGCGCATCAAGCCCGCAGAACTTCGTAGCGCAATTAACACAGTGACAAGTGACAAGTGACAAGTGACGAGTTAGAATCTGCTTTTAACTTGTCACTTGTCACTTGTCACTGTCCTTATGATCACTCCTGAAGTAATCTCCGCACACAACCTGACAGAAGAAGAATTCGCGCGCATTAAAGAGTTGCTGAATCGCGAGCCGTCGTATTCGGAGCTTGGCATCTTTTCCGTCATGTGGTCCGAGCACTGCTCGTACAAATCCTCGCGCCTCCACTTGAAGAGATTGCCGACTACTGGCGAGCGCGTCATCGTGCCGCCGGGAGAGAACGCGGGCGTCGTTGATCTGGGCGACGGGTGGTGCGCCGCGTTCAAGGTCGAATCGCACAATCATCCTTCGTTCATCGAGCCGTTTCAGGGCGCGGCGACGGGTGTGGGTGGAATCCTGCGCGACATCTTCACAATGGGCGCGCGCCCTCTGGCAGCGATGAACTCCATCCGCTTCGGGACGCTCGAAGATGAGAAGAACGGAACACGGAATCGCCGTCTGCTCTCGGGCGTTGTCGCAGGCATCGCGCATTACGGTAATGCGTTTGGCGTTCCGACCATCGGCGGCGAAGTCGCGTTTGATGATGATTATGCTATGAACCCGCTGGTCAACGCTTTCGCGCTCGGCCTTGTGCGCCGGGATCAAATCTTTTTCGGCAAGGCAACTGGCATCGGCAATCCCATTTTGTACGTCGGCGCGAAGACGGGGCGCGACGGTATCCACGGTGCGACGATGGCTTCCGCAGAGTTTGACGAAGAAGCTCTGGAGAAGCGCCCGACTGTGCAGGTGGGCGACCCTTTCCTTGAAAAACTTTTGCTTGAAGCCTGCCTCGAAGCGATGCGGAGTGGCGCGGTCGCCGGCATTCAGGATATGGGCGCGGCGGGGCTGACTTCCTCCTCTTGCGAGATGGCGGCGCGCGCCGGAACAGGGATCGAGCTTGATCTCTCTCTCGTTCCGCAGCGCGAGCAGGGAATGACCGCTTACGAGATGCTGCTGTCGGAGTCGCAGGAGCGAATGCTGATTGTCG
>JACCVS010000532.1 GCA_013698055.1 Acidobacteriota bacterium | reverse complement strand
CGGGGACGACGCCGGAACAGATGGAGGGCTGGGGCTGGCAGTCCGTGCACGACCCCGAAGTGCTGCCGAAAGTGCTGGAGCGCTGGCGCGCCTCGATCGAGACCGGCGAGCCGTTCGAGATGGAGTTCCCGCTCAAGAGTGCTGACGGCGTATTCCGCTGGTTCCTGACGCGCATCAACCCGCTCAAGGATGCGCAGGGTCGGGTGATTCGTTGGTTCGGGACGAACACCGATGTGGACGAGCAGCGGCGCGCCGCCGAGCAGTCGCAGGAAGCCAACCGCCTCAAGGATGAGTTCCTGGCGACGCTCTCGCACGAACTCAGGACGCCGCTGACCTCGATCCTCGGATGGACACGCCTCTTACAGACCAACGACTTCGACGCAGAGAGGAGTAGGAGTGCGCTTGAGACTATTGAGCGTAACGCGTGGGCGCAGAACCAACTGATCGATGACCTGCTCGATGTTTCGCGCATCATCACCGGCAAACTACGCCTTGATGTTAGCGCGGTTGAGCTTCCGACAGTCATCGAAGCGGCGGTTGATGCAATGCGCCCCGCGGCGGAAGCGAAAGACATTCGACTCCAGATGTTACTTGATCCTTCAGCGGGCGCGGTCTCCGGCGACGCCGACCGCTTGCAACAGGTAATCTGGAATCTACTCACCAATGCCGTCAAGTTCACACCGAAGGGTGGGCGCGTGCAAGTCCGTTTAGAGCGCGTCAACTCGCATGTCGAAATCATCGTCGGCGACACGGGACAAGGTATCGCGCCGGAGTTTTTGCCACACGTCTTTGACCGCTTCCGGCAAGCCGACCAAAGCACTACGCGGACGCACGGCGGCTTAGGATTAGGACTCTCGATTGTGCGCCAACTGGTCGAACAGCACGGCGGCACGGTGCACGTAGAAAGCGAAGGCGTCGGGCAGGGCACGACCTTCACCATCAAGCTACCGAGACTTGTTACCTTCAGGCGCAGAGACTCAGATAAAGCGGAACGCGTGCATCCGACCAGCGGTGGCAAGATAACGTTTGATTGCGCGCCGTCGCTTGAAGGCTTACGGATACTGGTGGTTGATGACGAGCCGGACACGCGCGAGCTGATCCGCGTAGTACTCGAACGGTGCGACTCCATCGTAACCACCGCAGGTTCGGCAGCCGAAGCATTTGCCGCCATCGCGCAGACGCCGCCCGACGTACTCGTCTGTGACATCGGAATGCCGGAGGAGGACGGCTACACGCTGATCGGCAAAGTGCGCGCACTTCCGGCGGAACAGGGGGGACGCACGCCGGCTATCGCACTCACGGCTTACGCACGAGTGGAAGATCGCGTGCGCGCTCTGATGGCAGGCTTTCAGGTACATGTGCCGAAGCCGGTCGAGCCGATGGAACTCGCGGCAGTTGTGGCAAGCCTCGCCGGGCGCACTGGAAAGGTATAAGCGAGAGACCATAGCCACAGTGAGAGCTTTGCCCTTCCTCGCTCTTATTGCTCAAACTTCTCTTTGTTCTCTTCCTGAATCTTTTTAGCTCGCGCTGCCAAATCCACCCACTCTTTTTGTAATTTCTCGATGCGCTCGTTGATGTCGACGCGTCTCTCATTGAGGAGAGAAAAATCTGTGACCGAACTATCCATGACGGACTTCGGAATCTCGCGGGCGACCTCAAGATGCTCGACGTGCTTGCTGAACTCCTGTGACTTGAGAGAGAGATACTCCTTGAGCTTATCGTCAATCTTCGCCTGACCGGCAGCTTCGTAATTCGACGCGGCCTCGCGGAGTTTCCCGGCGGCCTGATCAAGAAGCTCAATAGCTTCTTGAGAAACCACCCCCAATTGTTCACGGTTAGAAGGAAATTCCTCGCGGCGTCTGTCCAACTCTTTGAGTTTGGCGTCAGCCTCGACAGCGTATTTCTCACTCTCTTTGACGGCGTTATTGCCATCTTCAACCAGTCTCTTAGCCCTGTTCATCTCACCGCATGAGACCAGGAAGCAGGCCGTGATTAAGAGAGCGAGGAGCGCGTAGAGTTTTTTTCGCGGATTCATCAGATTGTTCGACATTGATAGGCAGTTAAAAAATCAAGCGCGAGAATAGCACGATTTACGTTGGAAATTGTATATTAGCGGCACTGGAAAAACAGACTGGAACGTCCGAGTTTGACGAAAACCTTTTATGGGTCTCTTCAGTTGTCTCAAGTGGCCAGAGATGCGTCCCGTCACGATGGAGCTCATCAAGCGGATGCACGAGGGTCACACGCAAGGGCGCTTTTCCATTCCGGTGGTGGAGTTCGCGCGCGTCTTCGCGCCCGGAGCGCAGGCCGAAGAACTGGCGAAGGTAATCGAGCGCGGCGACATTGATTTCATGCCGGAGAGTGAGCGCGGCGGGACGTTTCAACTGGCCA
>JACCVS010000502.1 GCA_013698055.1 Acidobacteriota bacterium | reverse complement strand
TTTCAGGCAGCACGCTGAGCGCGCGTCTAAGATGCGGTAAGGCTTCGCTTCCCTTGTCCTGATTAAATAATGCCCAGCCCGTAATGTCTTCGATTCGCCCGCGCAGGATGTTCGACAGGATGTGGCGCTGAACATCTTCGATGGCCAGAGTTCCGTCAGTCAAACTCGCCTGTGCGCGTCCATAGCGCAGCTCATCACTCAGCACCGCGACGGTGGCGACCGGCATGTCCAACGCCGCTTCGACATGACTCTTCGCGCCTTCGGCCAACTCAATCACCGTTTGCAACTCGACGCCGCGCATCAGCAGGCGGCTCGCCGCGTAAAGCTGACGATAGGCGAGCATCCCATCTTCACCCGCGAGAAAATCGGCCTGCGCGCTGGCTATCTGAGTTGCGTTCACGCTCCGTCCCTGCGCCGCGTTCAGCGCAGAGGTCAAGGCCAGAAGACCTTTGAGCATTCGCGCGTTGGCTTCCGTGTCGGCGGGAGTGGCTTGAAAGATACCTGCGCGGCGTTCGGGCGCGAGCAGCTCGATGAAGTTTGCATTGCGTGCCGGAATGCGTCCGGCGAGGCGCGTCTCGATCTGCCCATCCTTGATCGTGAAGGAGCGTGCGAGTTCGGCGGCTGCTTCTTCGTACAACCCGGAGACGGCGAGCGTGCTGGCGAGTTCGTAGTCGAGGGTGGGAAAGTTTCCGTACTTACGAGCGAATCGCAGGATGCGCTCGGCTTCAAGCGGACGCTTCTGCGCGACGAGGGCGCGTGCAAGCGCGATGTGCGCCCAGGTATAACGCGGCTCAATCTCTATGGCTTTAGTGGCAAGCTCATCCGCCCGCGCCGGATCGCCCTTCGCCGCGTGCCAGTAGCTTGCGCCGACTAGGAGCGCCATGTTGCGCGGATCGTCCTTGAGCGCCGCAGCTAACTCGCTCTCTGCTTCATCCTTTTTACCAAGATCGAGAAGCGATAGCACAACTCCAGCGCGTGCGGGCTTGTCCACAGGGTTAATCGTCAACTGCTCACGATAAAGAGCGAGCGCCTCATCAGTCTTTCCCGACGCGCGCCGCAAATCCGCGAGACTTTGACGCGCGGTCGTCAATTTCGGATCAAGTTCGAGGGCACGCGCGTATTCAATCGCCGCTTCTTCCAGCCGCAGCGCGATGTGCCTTGACGCGCCGAGAATCTGGTGCGCGCTGGCCATATCAGGAGCGAGCTTGATGACTGCATCGCTGATGCGCGCGGCTTCATCTGCCTCTTCGACACTGAGGAAAAAGCCCGCGAGCGCGAGCAGTCGTTTGGGATCATCTTTGACTTTGGCTTCAATCAGGCGCGCGGCTGCGAGCGCTGCTGTGCGTTGCCCACGCAGGAAGAGATTCGAGGGCATCTGCGAAACGACTTTGAGGAAAAGCCCATCAGACATTTTTTCAGGGCTTTCAGCAATCGCTGATTCAAACTGCTCTAAACCTCCCACAATATCCCCTGCCTTCAACTTATCATCGCCCAGCGAAGCACGCGCGCTGATGATCAATTCTATGACGAAGGGCTTTAATGTAGAGCGCGGGTGCGCTTCGTTAAAGGCTTTGAGCTTTCCGATTCGCTCAGATGGAGGAAGGTTTACGAGCGCATCCAGCTCAGCTTTTTCCGGCGTGTCGCGCGAGACGGCGACTGTTCTCGTCGCAGGCTTGTCCTCGGAGGAAGGCGTTTTCGTGAAGACATCTCTGAGCGAAGATTGTTTTGTCGCCGGAGCTTTGGAAGCAGCATCGTTTGTCGAGGTCGTGGCTTCGGGCGCTGGCTCTTTCCTGGAAACTTCTCCGGTTTGCGCCTGCGGCTCTTTCAACGGCGTATCGGTCGTCGGAGTTGGCGTCTGTTGAGTTGGTTGCGCGGAGGCAGCTTGCGCCTGATCTATACCCTCAACACTGAAGCCGCGCTTCTCCGCCATCTTCGTGATGAATGTCTCGACAGCGGCGAACAAGCCTTCACCGTAGCTGCGTTTGCCGAAGGGTTCACGCATCCGGCTGCCCATCTCGCCGATTAAGCCGTCGGGCAATTCGCCGCGCGCGCGTCGGCTGACCTGCGTGAAAAACTTTCCATCGTCGGTTGAAACGACGAGCAGCAGATTATTCCCCTTACTCTGAAACACGCCGATGCTCCACTCGCGCGCCACTTGCAGAGAGTAATCAGAAATCTCTTTGCCGCCCGTAGTCTTGACCAGCACAACTGCAAGCTCTATCCCGGCGCGCTCCTTCAAATTGGCGAGCATGTTTTCGAGGCGCTTGGTCGTGGGGTAGTCAAGGGCGTTTGCGAAATCTGTGACGCTGCCCTCGCGCGGCGGCAGGAGCTTTTCTTCCTGCGCCCGTGCTGGCGGAGCAACCGCCGGGAACAAACAGATTAAGGCGAGGATTGTTAAGAATGGGGATGTACGGTTGTTTCGTTTTGATAAGATAAACATGAAATTACTCAGGTTAAGTCAAGGTGTAACTCAAAACAGATCGAAGCATATTATTTTTGAGCTTTAGCTGTGGCGGCGACGCCCTCAAATAAAACCCGCCCGACTGTGTTGCTCGGAGCTTGCACGCCTAAGACGGCGGCGAGCGTCGGCGCGAGGTCTGCGGGCGTCGCCGGTTGGGCGTAGCGTCCGGGCGTTATCCCCGCGCCCATGATCATTAAAGGAACGTGCGTATCGTAAGAATAGGGAGAGCCATGAGTCGCCGGAATGGTGGTGGCATCGAGATACTTGAACGCTTCGTAAACGACCACGACATCACCGCTTCGTCGCGGATAGAATCCGTGAAGGACGCGGCGCGCTAAAGGGTCTGCGGGCGGGATAGCTCCGCTTTGAAGCTGCGTGCGCGTAAAGCAGCGACTGATTCCCGGCACTGTCATCGCCGCTTCGCAGGCCGTCCGCTCAAGCTCTTCCGAGTTGATGCCGTCGCGCTTTGTGGCAACAGGATTGAAGTAGAGATTGCCGTTATAGAATCCATCACGCTCGCCAAACTTCTGCACGTAATCACCCGTCGGATCGGGCTGCGTGTTCTTAGGATTGTAACGCGCGCTGATTCCGAGTCGCATTGCTCTCAGCACGTCCTCGCCCTTGATGCGCCCGCCGGGAAGATTGAGCGCGCTGGCGTGCTCGGGAATCGGTGCGACGCCATGATCCGCCGTGAATGCGACAATGGTGTTTTGCAGGCCGACGCGCGCGTTGACGAAATCGAGCAGCGCGGCGATTGACCTGTCTACGCGCAAAGTGATGTCCATCGCCTCATGGCTGTAAGGCCCGTAACGATGCCCGACGTAATCATTAGCCGAAAAGCTGACGCTGAGAACGTCCGTATCATCGTCCTCTCCGAGCTTCTCATTGGTAATCGCCTGTTGAGCGAAGGAGACGAGTAGGTCGTTGGAGTACGGCGTGTAATCGAGCGCAAGATAGAAATTGCTATTGGGCGAAGGTGCGCCGCCCGTGACTGTGTGCGGGAAGGCGTTGGTGTCTCCGGCGACGTTGCCGATGTTTTCCCAGATGGGAGAATCCAGTCCGGCGCGTTTCAGATATTCGGATTCGGGCAGCAATCGTTCCCACTTCGCGCCGTAGAACTTATCCGCCGGGCGCGTCTCGTTGTAGCTCTGAACCCAAGCGGGCAGTTGATTGAAGTAGTAGTTTGAAGAGACCATTCGCCCGGTGCGTTGGTTGACCCAGTAAGCGGCGTTGGCGTGGCGACCCACGGGCAGAATGGCCGAGCGATCTTTGACGGAGATGCCGATGACCTTTGAGCGGTCGTTGGTCTGAAGGCGCAACTCGTCGCCGAGAGTCGAACCCATTAAACGTCTGGGACTGGATGCCGCATCACCCTCCGCGCCGCCGAGCAAGACGGCGGTCGTGTCGGAAACGCTCGTCACGAACTTGCCGCTATCGCGGTCAGGCCAATCGTTGCCAACGATGCCCGTCTCCGCAGGCCACGCGCCCGTCATCATGGTTGCATGGCCGGGCGCGGTGTAGGTCGGCGTGTGATCGTAGTTCGCCTGAGTCCATGATGCCCCGTCCACCATCAACCGCTTGAGACCGTTCTTCACGAAGAGATCGTCGAAGCGTGCGAGAAAGTCGTAGCGAAACTGGTCAACGACGATCAGCAGCACCAGACGCGGGCGCTTGCCCCGAGCGGCAGTAGTCTTTTGAGTTGACGGCTGAGCGTCGGGCGTCGAAGCGGTGCGACTGCGCGCACGACCTTGCGCGCCTGCGCTGATGAACGAACCGAAGATGAGCAGAAGCGAAATTGTAAAGGCGGCGGCGGCGCGACGTGCGTGGGGTATATGGTTCATACGAGTGAATGATTAAACTGCGATATTCTTAAAGCGTTGAATTAAGCGGGCATGATAACATCCGAAAGGTGTAAATAGTGAATGGTAAATGGTGAATAGTTAAAGACGGTTTTCCGCCATTCACTATTCACCATTTACCATTCACCAGTTTTTTTATGAGCGAACTCAACGAAGAATGGGCGCAGGTTCTGGCGGAAGCCGAAAGACGCGCGCGCAGTGCGGGGCGAGGCGATCTGGTCGAATACCTGCGCCTGCGCGCTTCAAACGACAAGGCACGCTCGACAGGAATGCAGTGGCTGTTTGAAACATTCACACAGCTCGCTGGCGAGGCCAATCGCGCAGGCGCAGCCGTGCAGCTCATTAAGATGGAGGGGCATCGCTTCGAGATGGGCAGCGCGACGATGGTCGGGCAGCTTTTGACTCTCAAGTCGGGCGTGCGGCAGTTGATGGTCGAAGCTGGCTGGCCGCGCGCCCCGAGCGACGGATTCGTGGCGGGCAACGGTTTAGCCGGCGGGCAGATCAGACACTTCGGAATCAAATCAGCGAATGAAGAACTGCTGCTCGTCCGCGCGCAGAACGGCACGCCGCAATGGCTCGTGATTGACAGCCAAAACGGCACGCGCTCTCAGCTTTTAGAAGCACGAGTCCGTCAACACATCGAAATATTTCTGGGAACGAGTTAAAGCAGTAGGCAGTAGGCAGAAGGCGGAAGGCAGTAAGAGTTGAGTCCTTGCTGCCTTCCGCCTTCTGTTTTACGATATGCGATACGGTCTGCACCTTTTCGCACGGCGGCTGGCTGCGCGCCGTTGCTCCCTTATCAAACACCATTCGTCAAAAAGGCCGCGATTTTCTCAGGCTTTCTTTTCAATCTATCCTTGTCAAACTTCTTTTGAGCCTCACGGCACAGTGGTTGCCAAAGCCCTCATCAGGAAACGCTCCCATCCACAGTGTCCCCGGATGAGGCGTTTTGAAATGTAGGCAGAT
>JACCVS010000499.1 GCA_013698055.1 Acidobacteriota bacterium | reverse complement strand
AATCAAATCGAAGAGATGTACAAGGTGATGGACGAGGGCGTGACGAGCTTTAAGATGTTCATGGCTTATCCGGGCGTCTTTCTCGTTGACGATGCAACGATCTTTCGCGCGATGTCGGCTGCGGGAGAGCGTGGCGGCCTGATCTGTATGCACGCCGAAAACGGCATTGTCATCAACGAGATAATCAAACGCGCGCTGGCACAAGGTCGCACCGCTCCGAAATATCACGCGCTCACCCGACCAACGCGCGCTGAGGCTGAAGGCGTGCATCGCGCGATTGCGATTGCCGAGATGGCCGAAGCTCCCGTTTACATCGTTCATCTTTCCTGCGCCGATGCGCTTGAGCAAGTGCGCGAGGCGCGTGATCGCGGCTTGCCCGCGTTTGCCGAGACCTGCCCGCAATACCTGTTTCTCTCTTACGACAATTATGAAGAGCCGGGCTTTGAAGGCGCAAAGTATGTGATGACACCCCCCTTGCGTGAAAAATGGAATCAGGCGGAGTTGTGGAAGGGCTTGAAGACGGATGACCTGCAAGTCATCTCCACAGATCATTGCCCTTTCTGCATGAAGGAGCAGAAGGAATTAGGCCGCGACGATTTTTCAAAAATCCCGAACGGCGCGCCCGGCGTCGAGCATCGTGTGCCGCTCATCTACAACGGCGGTGTCGTGGAAAATCGCATCAGTCTCAACCGTTTTGTCGAACTCACGTCAACTGCCGCCGCGAAGATGTTCGGACTCTTCCCGAAAAAAGGCACGATTGCCGTCGGCTCGGACGCAGACATCGTCATCTTCGACCCGGAAAAGCAGCAGACCATCAGCGCGCAAACACATCACATGAACGTTGATTATTCCGCGTATGAAGGTAAAACCATTACGGGCGTGGTTGAGACCGTGCTGTCGCGTGGGCGCGTCGTGATCGAAAACGGCGAGTATAAAGGCAAAGCCGGTGATGGGCAATTTTTGAAACGCGGAACTTGTGTCTCTCTTTAGCAGGGAGCGCGGTTATAATGCTCAAGCTACAGGCTCGACGCGGTTCATCGGAGACATCATTGCGATAAAATAATGAGCGAAGCAATCCAACACGAGGATGGGCGCGTCGAGTTAAGACCGGACGCGTTGCGGGAAATCTCCCGAAGCCCGCTTTACAACGAAGACCTCGCGCCTGTACCCATCGAGAAACGCAACTGGACAACTTATAATTACGCTGCGCTCTGGATCAGCATGGCGCATTGCATCCCGACCTACATGCTCGCGTCGGGTCTCATCAGCGCCGGGATGAATTGGTGGCAGGCGCTGCTGACTATCCTGCTCGGCAACATCATCGTCCTCGTGCCGATTCTGCTCAATTCCCATCCGGGAACTAAATATGGCATCCCCTTCCCTGTCTTTGCGCGCGCCAGCTATGGTACATACGGCTCGAATCTTCCGGCCTTGATGCGCGCTCTCGTGGCCTGTGGCTGGTTCGGCATCAACGCGTGGATTGGTGGCGAGGCTCTGCATGTGTTTTTCAGCGCGCTCATCCCGGGATGGGACACGCTCTTTGGCGGCGCAATCGGCGGCTACACTGTCACGCGCTGGCTCTCTTTCCTGCTTTTCTGGGGACTCAACATTTATATCATCTATCGCGGGATGGATTTGCTGCGAAAGGTGGAAAACTGGGCTGCGCCCTTCGTGCTGGTAATGACGGCACTTCTGCTCGGTTGGGCGTTGTGGCAGGCTGGTGGCGTCGGCACGCTCTTGACTGCGCCGGGAAAATTTAACAGCCTGTCGGACTTCCTGCCCGTCTTCCTTCCTTCGCTGACAGCGATGGTCGGATTCTGGGCGACACTTTCGCTCAACATGCCTGACTTCACGCGCTTCGGGCGCAGCCAGCGCGAACAGGTCATCGGCCAGGTGGTCGCGCTCCCCTCCACCATGACAGTCTTCGCCGCGATGAGCGTCATGATTACTTCAGCAGCGATAGTCATCTACCCGCGCATGGCCGCCGGGGATTTGTGGGACCCGATGAAGTTGGTCGGGCAGTTTAGCCAGATTTGGGTCATCGCCATTTCGATGTTCACGGTCATCGTGGCGACACTTGCCGTCAACATCGCTGCCAACGTCGTCTCGCCCGCCAACGACTTTGCCAACGCTTTTCCAAAATACATTTCTTTCAGAACCGGCGGCCTGATTACGGGTATCATCGGAATCCTGATGCAACCCTGGCATCTGCTGACCGACCCGGAGAAGTATATCAACGGCTGGCTGGTCGGATATTCCGGGGGGATGAGCGCGATTGCAGGAGTCCTGATTATTGACTACTGGGTGATACGCAGGAAGCGACTCGTATTGCCCGATCTTTACCGCAAAGTTGGGGCTTATACATACGCAAGCGGCTGGAACTGGCGCGCGGTCGCCGCCACGTTGATTGGCTGCCTTGTCGCCTGGATCGGATTGTTTGTCCCATCCCTGCGGACGCTTTATGATGCCGCATGGTTTGTAGGCTTTGCCGCCTCCGCTCTCTCTTATTTGATTCTCATGCGATTAGCGCCGCCGCAGATTGTCGCTGCCACCACCAGCACAGCGGAGGCGCAGGCTTGAACTTACTTTCATGGGCGAGATTTTCTTCGCTCTCATCTCAACTCCACGAAGGGTGAAACTATGGCACGAACAGTCAAATGCGGTCTGATACAGGCCACGCACGCCGGACCAACCGACGCGCCGATTGAAGAGATCAAGCGCGCCAACGTTGATAAGCATCTTAAAATGATCGAAGACGCCGCCCGCCAGGGCGTGCAGATTCTCTGTTTCCAGGAGGTTTTCACCACGCCCTACTTCTGCGCCGAGCAGGAGACGCGCTGGTATGAAGCGGTCGAAAAAATCCCGGATGGCCCGACCGTAAAGCTCATGCAGGAAGTCGCGAAGCAACACGGCATGGTCATCGTCGTGCCCATTTATGAAGAAGAGATTACGGGCATCTACTACAACACGGCAGCGGTGATTGACGCCGACGGCAAATACCTCGGCAAGTATCGCAAGAATCACATCCCGCACGTCGCACCCGGTTTCTGGGAAAAGTTCTATTTCAAGCCGGG
>JACCVS010000464.1 GCA_013698055.1 Acidobacteriota bacterium | reverse complement strand
CCGCTTCTTCACGCGCTTGGACTGATTCCCGATTCACAAAAAGTCGCGCTGGTGATTCGCGCGCTCAACGGCAAAGAGCAAACCGTGACTCTCGCGGCGGATGCGACAGAGCCGAATATTTGGAATGTCAAACCGAATCCGCCGACGTGGGTTAATCTTCCGCAAACTTTATCCACAGCACCCGTGCCGCTTTATTTGAAAAATCCGGGTGCGCCGTATTGGTTTGAATATCTTGCCGATAACAAAACGGTTTACTGCCAATTCAACAGCGTGAGAAACGACCCGAAAGAAACGCTTGCCGCTTTCTCCGAGCGTCTTTTCAAATTCGTCAATGAAAATGATGTCAAAAAGTTAGTCATTGATTTGCGCTGGAACAACGGCGGCAATACGTTTCTTTTACCGCCCTTAGTTCATGGCTTGATTAAAAATGAGAAAATCAATCAGCGCGGGCATTTATTCGTCATCATCGGACGCAGAGTTTTCTCTGCCGCGCAGAACGCCGCGACGTTTTTTGAACGCGACACCAACGCGACGTTCGTCGGCGAACCGACCGGCTCAAGTCCGAATTTCGTCGGCGAAGAAGACCCGTTCATCCTTCCATACAGCAAAATCGCGGCAAATGTTTCCGACCTTCTCTGGCAGAGTGCGTATCCGCAAGACCGCCGGACATGGATTGCGCCACAACTTTATCTGCCGCCGACATTCAAAGCATATAGCACAAACCGCGACTCGGCATTAGAAGCGATTTTGGCTTACGGTGAGAAACGATAGCCATCTCTTTCTATGGACGGGCGGCAGAACAAATCATTGGACGTGAGGGCGAAACAGCGACTTTCTTATCACGTTGTCTTTTGAACTCAAACGGGCTTGGTGGCGGTTTCGCCCCACGTCAATTCGGCCGTTATGCCTCATCGCTTTTCACAATGTAGGTCTTATGAGAATCAGGACGCTCGAACCCTCAGATGCGGAGTTGTTCTACTCATTCAGGCTACGCGGCCTGATGGAAAACCCCGAGGCGTTCGGCTCGACCTTCGCGGAGGAGTCCGTCATGCCGGCGGAGGTCAGGCGTAGCCGCTTCCACTGCACGGATGAGAATTTCGTTCTGGGTGCATTCGGCGAAGAAGTTCAGTTAATCGGCGTCGCCGGCTTCTACAGGGAGACGCACCTGAAACTCCGCCACAAGGGGTTCGTCTGGGGCATGTATGTTGCCCCCGAGTCGCGCGGCGCAGGCGTGGGTAGAGCTTTGCTTTCCTCCCTCATCGAGCACGGCAAATCCCTTCCGGGGTTGGAGCAGATCGGCCTGGACGTGGTGACCGTCAACGAGGCGGCCCGCAACCTCTACCTCTCACAAAATTTTCAGATATATGCGCTGGAAAGGGAGGCGATGAAGCAGGACGGCGGGTATTACGATGTTGAGCACATGGTGCTACGACTTGGGTGAAGTAGGTATGTTGTGTACCACGAAGGCGAGGCCTGACATCAAGTTTGAACTGCAACACTGACTAAGATTCATAGTAACACTCCAGTGGCGTCTTGAAGCCGAGTCGTTGGCGTGGCCTCAGGTTGAGCTTGCGAGCGATTGAGTTGCACTGCTGTTGAGTCAACCCGGCCATCCTGCTTCCTTTCGGCAGATATTGACGGATGAGCCCGTTGGCATTCTCGTTGCTGCCCCGCTCCCGCGAATGATCCGGGCGGGCGAAGTAAAAGACGGCCTTCGGGCGTGCCTCGAGACGTTCATAGCCGTGGAACTGCGTCCCATTATCTGAAGTGATAGTCTCGAACGCTCCATTATGTCTCTTGATGATGAGCGATCACCCGCCGGTTGAGCGAGGTGGTCGTGCGATCCTCCAACTTACCGATTAACAGTAAGCCGGTCTTGCGCTCGACGAGACTGACGATGCAGTCCTTGCTGCCCGTGCCCATCACAGTATCGATCTCCCAATGCCCGAGTTGGCGGCGCGTCTCGACTGCTACCGGTCGCTCCGAGATCGGACGCTTATCGGCCAGTTTTCCCCGGCTGTCATAGCTGCCCTAGCGCTTGCGCCTCTGTTTACGTGCCCCTCGCAGATGGGTGTAGAGCAAGCCTCCCTCTCGCTTATCTCTCCAGATGTGGCGATAGATGGTCTCGTGGCTGATGGCAAGTTGCTCAGTCCGGCGCCAGATGTCCTGAGACTTGCTCTGGGCTCCACTGTCGGCACAGCAACTTGTCTACCCGCGCGAAGTCTCGGGACTTGAAGCGGAGGTTGCGGCGGAAGCGCGTTGAAGTTCACCATGTGCGGGGTGAGCTTGGGGTGTGGGACGCCGGGTTCGCGCCTGCCAAGCGCATGGACGGCCGCGACCGAGTCGTCAGCGAGCAATCCTTCCAGGATGGCCCGCCCGACCAGGCCCGTTGCGCCTGCTAAAGCGACAGTTCTTGTGGTCGCCCCTTTCGGGCTGAGAGGAGACATGTCCGTCATCCGATTGCGCCCAGCTCTTTTTCAACCGCGCGCTAATTCTTCTTGACCCACTGGCCGCCCTGCCATCGCCATTCCTGGTCATAGACATCGTTGTCGGCAGTTGAGACCTGTTTCTTCACGGGCTTGCCGTCTTCGAGTTCCCACCTTTCGTCCCAGCGCTCGTTGCGGTTGTAATCTATCTTAAGGCGGTTCCAGGTCGTGCTGCCGCCGTCACGGTAGATGTTGACCTTGTAGGTTTCTCTCGGAAAGGCGTCCTTGATCTTGTCGCCCGACTGGTTACGCTTGGCTTCGAGCAGGGCGAGGATCTTTTCGTCACGGCTCGCGGGGCTGGCTGCCTGGCGCTGCGGTTGAGAGACGGGAGTTGCGTTGGCCGGCTGGGCCTGGTGGAGTTCCGGCGAACGGGTAGTCGGCGTCGTCGTGCCGCTGCCACAGCTAGCGCTTGAGACGAGCAGGAAGAGCGCGCCGCCGAGGGCGACGGTGAGAAGGAGCCCGCCGGGAACGATGATAAAGTTTCTGAAGGTCTTGAATCTCATCGGTTGTGATCTCCGCTCATTTCGTGGTTACGCCCCAACGCGCTGGGCGCTTCCAGTTAGATGTGTGTTCCATCTCCCGCGCGCACGTGCCGGGCGTCATCCCGCGCTCGATTGGCACGGTGCAGTTGCAGTAAGAGTACAGACAGGGAGTCGGGCCGCGTGCGAGCCTGAAGTCCGGCGAGAGAAAATTTCCCAGGTATTGACGCCGGAAGCGTCGCGCCGGGTAGCACCTCCAGGCGTGTCCCCGATCGTCGAGCGTGAAGTAGAGGGCGCCTGCCCAGCAGGGCTGCCCGGAGAAATCCGGGGCGATCACTCCCGTCATGTTGTGGCCACCCAGGGAGAGCAGAAGCTCCTGCTCCTCGTCCGTGTATTCGATGACCTCGCGGTCGCGCTTTTCCGGCTGAACCTTGAAGGTGACGCCCGCGCGTGCGAAGGTCTCCGCGTAATCAGTGAGTTGCGCCAGGTTATCTCTGGTGGCCACGCAGGTCACGTTGAAAGATGCCTCTGCATCGAGATGTCCTGCCATCCAACGGCATTTTTCGACGAAGGCTGTGAACTCCTGATTATTTCTCCCGGCGTATTCCGCGTGGAAGCTTGCCGAGAAGACTCTGAGCGAGGAGCCCGAGGCGTCAAGGAACGCTTTCAGTCGTTCCCTGCTCGCGGAAAAGTTGGTGACGACGCTAACGAGATGATTCTGGCGGCGCAAGCCCTCAGCGATTTCGCAAAGTGCCGGGTGTGTGAATGGCTCGCCCCCTGACATCTTGATCTCCCACCTTCCGGGAAGTCTACTGAAGGCCGCGATGAAGGCGGTGGCATCCTTAAGGAGCCTTTTCCGGTCTTCGAGAAACTGCTGCGTGCAGTAACTGCAGCGGTAGTTACAGGCGGTCGTGATGTTCCACGTGACGGCTCCGGCTGCAGGTCTGCGCGGGGCATCTGTTCCTCCAGAATGATAGACGGGGCGCGGCGGCCAGGGGAGCAGGCTCTTATCTCTTTTCTCAGCTCGCTCGATCCGAATCGGACTGAGGTTCCCGGGCGCGCCCGATAGTTGGTTGCTCATTCTCCTGCCTCCAGTGCCGCGCCGACGCCCTCAATCATGCCGCGGTTGGCGGGAACAGTGCAGGGGCAGATGTCGTAGGCGCAGGCCCTCGGTTCTCTTCTCAGCCTGAAACTGCCATCGAGCACGTTACCCAGATATCCCTCGCTGTATCTTTTGGCCGTGCGGCAGGAGTAAGCGTCTCCCCATTGCGAGAGCGTGAAGTATTCCACACCGGTCCAGCAGAGGCGGCCACGGTAGGAGGGCGCGACGTTGGCGTCATGGGGCCCGGGAGAGATGCCGACCAGACGTCGCACAGCAATCTGTTCTTCCGCGTCGTAAGAGAAGGTGCCCGTCTTAGTCTTCATCACCTGCGGGAAATATTTGAGACCAGCGGAGAGTATCGTCTCGCGCACGGCTTCCAGGCCCTGGACTGTTCCGGGGACGAGGACGTTATTGACGACGAAATCGGTCCCCGGCGCGAGCCACGACTTGAAGGTCGCGGCCTTACAGGCGAACTCCTCAGCGTTTGCGTACTCAAGATGGAGGCTCGCCGAAAAAACCTTCAGCTTGTGACCGACCAGCTTGACGAACCTCCTGAGTGTGGGGAGCGGCGCGGAGAAGTTCGTGAGCACAGAGACGTCGTGGTGCGTCTCTGCCAGGCCGGGGACTACCTTGTCCATGAAGCCACGGAACGAGAAGGGCTCGCCCCCTGACATCTTGATCTCCCACGTGCCGGGCAGGGCGGAGAAGAATTCCAGGAAGCTTGTGATCTCTTCATCTGCGGGATGCCCCTGCCTGAATTTACGGCTCTGGATGCAGTAGGAGCAGTCGTAGTTGCAGTGGCCGCAGACCTGCCACTCGATGGTGGGGCGGCGTTTGTTGCTGACCTGAACGCTGGTCGCCATAGCCGCGTGCGCCTGTATCGTCGCGCTCATGTGGCGGCCTCCGGTCTTTGCTGGATAACGGGGAGCTTTCTCATCGGGTGAAGGAGCTTCCCTGCGGCGTCCCGCCCCGTGCGCAGATAGTATATCGACTCGCCGAGCGCCTCTTTCACCTTCGCGCCAATCTTGACGTTCTGGTTTACTTTGCCGCACTGGGCGCAGCCTGGGAAGTAGCGCCCTGACATGAGTCGCGTTCGGCGCTCGTTCCACTGCGCGCCGAACCACTGCAACGAGAATGTGCCCTGTTCGACGTGGCCGACCTCAACCTCGGTTGAGCAGCAGAGCAGGATGCGACCGTCAGCCGTAATGCGCGCGTAGTACCAACCCATAAAGCAGCCTATCTCCGCGATTGGCGCGGTGGCGCGCCCGCCCGCCTCAAGTTGTATGCGAAAGACTTCGAGGTTGGTCATGATGCCAAGCTCGCGTGCGAGTGTCTCGGCCTGGGGGACGAGTTCGTCAAGGAGCATCCCTCTCTGCTCCTCGGTGATGGCGCATTCCTCTGTCCCCTGTGAAAGGCTGGCGAGCTTGTAGGTAATGCTGGCCGCTCGGTAGTCGTGGGCGAAGCGGACCATTTCGACCAGTTCTCCTGCCGTGTCGCGGTTGATGACCTGGACGTGCTTGAATCTCTTGCCCGCGCAGGCAAAGGCCGAGAGTATCTCCTGAAGCCTCGCGAAGTCGGACGGTTCAAGATTGGGGTGAAACCTGCAATAGGATTCGGGGCTCACGCCGTTCACAGAGATGAGCATTGAGTCCACGCCGAGATCAAGTATTTTGTCTGGGTCGGCCAATAGCGCGTTCGTCAGCAGGGTCGTGTGCCAGCCGTAGCCCTTTACCGTCTCAATCATCTCGTAGACCTGGGGGTGGACGAAGGGGTCGCCCATGCCTGAGAGGATGACGGAGCGGACGGAGTTCATTGAATTGATCTCGGCTGCGACGCGCTCGAAGCATTCAAGCTCCATCTTGACGCGCTTCCACTCAGGAGTGCGCTGGTTCCACAGCAACGGCGAGTGGTCCCAGCACGTCACGCAGTTGGTGTTGCAGCCGTTGGCGAGGTCGAAGTGGACGGTCTGTGGGCCGACGATAACCTCGCCACGGGCAATGCCCGCGATCCTCTGTTGTTCGGCAAAGTTCTGCTTAATCATGAATTCTCCGCCGCGAACAAGCTTGGTTCTGTGCGGGGTGTGGAAAGTGTGGACCGCCCTCGCTTAACTTGGTTTTGATCGAAGCCGCGCTTTCGCCCTCATCCCACCAGTTGCGCAATTTCTCCGCCCACTCGCGGGCGCAGATCCGCGGGTCTCGGCCTGCTGCCAATGGCGCCAGCGAATTGATGAGTCCGCGCGCCGCTTCAACCGCGCCGAAGGGGAAGAGGGCTTCGGCAAGCTGACGAGCCGCCGTGATGTAATCGGCAGCCTCCGCCTCATCTGCGGGCGGTGGAAAGAGAGCGCAGAAGTCTTTGCAGACCAGTGCGGCAAAGCCAGGCGGCACGCCGCCAGCTTCGAAGAGGTCTAAAGCGATCGCGGCTCTCTCTCCCGGGTCGGCGTAACTGTTCTCGGGGATGTGGCGGCCGGCGTTGCGCACGTCTTCGATGGTGGCGCCGGTTTCTCTGAGCCTCTTGAAGAATGAGGGGGTGCCGACCGTCATCGCCTCGCGCAATCGCTCCGCGCCGAGCACGGTAGAGAGCGTCTCGAAGGCCGCCTCACGCGCGTAATTTTCGGGGACGAAATCTCGCGCGTTTTTCGCCAGCCGGGATCTCAAGTCCTCGTCTCCGGCCAGGAGCGTGACCGCCTGGCGGACCTCACCTGGCAAACAACTGATAGCGGCTCCGGCCTCGACTGCGCGGCGCACACGTGCGCACTGCTCGTCCGCAATCTTCTCCTGGGAGAAGAAGGCTGTCGGGACGCCCGCGTTCAGGAGTTCGTGATATGAGTTGAAGCCTGCGGCCGACACAGCCAAGTCGAGCGCGGCGAAATCCTCTGCGGCCTTGAACGAGGTGAGCCAGGTGATGTTCTGCGCCCGTCGCGGCTCGCCGCGATAGAGCGGCCCGGCCCCGACGACGAGGTGAAGTCCCGCGTCTTCGTTGAGCGCGTCGATCATCGCTTCCAATGAGGTTCCGGCGTTTGAGTCGCCTCCTCCTCCGGCGCTCAGGTAAACGGCGAGCTTGCCTTCGGGGACGCCGAGCCTGAGGCGCGCCTGCGCGCGCGGCCGGTTCTCCTCGAACGATCTGAGCATGATCGGCCCGAGATACCTGGTTCTCTCGTCCACGCCCTCTGTGTTGGGCTGAGCGGTCGTGCCGTTTTCGGTCGGTACGAGGATCAGGTTGTAAGCGCGCAGTAGCTGGGCGACTCCCATCTGGGCTTCGAAAGAGTTTTTGACGGCGCGCCGGACGAGCACCTTTTTGCCGGGGCCGTCGAGCGCGTAAAGCAACTCGCCGAAGGAGCCTGCGGGGAAGGTATCGACGAGCAGGATGTCCGGGTTGATGAGCCCGAGCGTGTGCCAGACCCACTGGCGCGCCAGGCGCAGGAAGGCGGCCTTGTCTATCTCGGTCTCCTTGACGATTGTCTTGCTCGGTATCTTCCAGGAAGCGAACCCCTCCTCAAACGCCAGGCCGGGCGCCTCGCTCGACGTCAGAATGTGGGCGTCGAGTTGGACGCCAGAGAGCTTGGCGAGCCTGCGCATCCAGCGGAAGATGGCGACACACCTCGTCAGGTGGCCGAGTCCTGACCCGTTGACCGCGTAACCGACGACTGTCAGTTGTGTAGTCTTCATGAGAAATCCATCTCGCTTAAGGCGGGCGCAACGCCACCCCCCTGCGTGGCCTCGGAGAACTGGTAATGGCTCGTCGCTTCAGGGTTGGTCGCGCGGTAGTCGGAGACTTCCGGGATGAAGTTGCCGTCCAGCCGCCCGTCCGTCATGACGTCCCACCACAGATAGTTGCTGAAGAAATCATAGTTGTCGTAGCGGTTGAAGCTGTAGATGGTGGTGTGCGACGTGTGATAGCGGCCCCACCTCTGTCTGAGCTTCGGCGTCGGGTCTTTGAGCCAGCGCTCTGCGTCCGAAGCGGGGACGCGCGCCGAACGGTTCTTGGGACGGCTGTATTTGATGGCCTTCTTTTCCAGGCTCGCGATTCGGTCGAGCAGCGCTTCGGCGTCCGAGTCGACGTACTGGCGCGTTAGCGCTTCCAGGTACTCCGTCTTCTTCTCCAGACCCTCGATGTGCTTCAGCGTGGCGAGAATCTCGGGCCGGTCTTTCGCCCTCTCGGCCAGGTCCGCGCGGTCGGCGTGCTGAACGTGATCGAGCAGGCGCGCTCTTGCTTCGGCCAGCACGTCGTCGGCGAGCGTAGTCAGTGATCGCAGTGCCTCCTCTCTTTCTGCGACGAGGCCGTTGATCTTGCCAATCTCTCTGTCAAGCCGGTCGATGTCCGACTGGTAGTTGTCCGCGGCCTGTTTGACCTGACGGTACTGGTAGGCGAGGTCAGAAAAGCTGGGGCGTATCTTCTCCCCTTCTTTGCCGTGACTGATGAAGCTGTCTTCAATCTCGTCGCCCCGCTTCCAGTCGCGGTAGTATTGAAGGCTGAGCTTGCTGACGTTGTAGTCCGGGGTGTCGTAGTTGCGTTCGAGAAGATCGAGGAACCCTTCGAGGGACTCGAACCGGCTGACTGATTGATCGATCAGCTCTTTCTGGCTCCCGACCTTCTCTTTGGCCAGCGTGTGTTCACCGACGATTGGATCAATCAGCTGCTGCCTGTTGACGTAGAGGGGGTCTTTCTCAATCTCGGCGATGCGGCGTGAGAGGGTGTCGCGGCGCGCGTGGAGTTCTTCGTTCGGGCTCTTGAGGGAGAAGGCCCTGAAGCCCGTCAGCGGGAGAATGGCCTCCGTGGTTGCGGGGGCAATATTGGGCAGGTAGATCGTCGCAAGTTCTGTCAGTTTATTTTTGAGCAGGCGGCCTAGCTCTGTAATTTTGGAGGCGTTCTCGCGCTTGAGTTGCTGGGATTCCTGGTAGGCTGAGCGCAGGGTCTTGATTAGTTCAGTGGCCCGGCCAGTAATCTGCGCGGCGCTGAGGGTTTCTGTGGACAATGTAGCTCTCCTCTAAGCGTTCCCACCCTGAGCCAGTTAGTTAAAACGCACTGCACGCCTGGTAAGCGCCAGTCGGGTCAATTGCCGACGCTCCTTGTTCGACATGGTGGATGATCCCGTCCTTGTCGATGACGAAGGTCGCCCGGCTTCCGACAAACCGCTCTTCGTCGAAGACGTCGTAAGCCTTGACCACCTCCTCAAGGAGCGACCCGTCGGCCAGGCAGTAGATGAGCGTCTCATCCGTATAAACTCGTTTACAGGTGGGACAGAGGCGTTTAATCTCCATTTACTCCTCTCTGCGGGCTCCAGAAGGTAGCTTAAGCTGATATAAAACGTGGTGGAAAAGCTACTCGTGAGAGCAAGTCTTGTCAATGGATTTCCGTTAGTAAACTCGACGGCGGCTGAAACACTTGCCGCACGTCTCGTCTTCGCAGGTGGGGCATTCACCCCACCTTTGACCAAAGGGATGCTGCGCCCCTTTGGATTCCCAAGCGCGAAGACTGATTCATCCCCACCGCAAGCAGTG
>JACCVS010000421.1 GCA_013698055.1 Acidobacteriota bacterium | reverse complement strand
GGCGCGCGGTCTTCATGGATCGTGACGGGACGATTTCCGAAGAGATCGGCTACGTCAATCATCCTTCGCGCTATCGGGTCTTTCCCTATTCAGCCGAAGCCGTGCGGCTATTGAATGAAGCGGGCTGGCTCGCCATCCTCGTTACGAATCAGGCAGGAGTAGCACGCGGCTATTTTACGGAAGAGATAATCGCTGCAGTGCATAATGTTCTCACTAAGGACTTGGAGCAGAAGGGCGCGCGGCTTGATGCAATCTATTATTGCGCGCATCATCCAACAGTTGGAGAGCATCCATACCGTTTCGATTGCGACTGCCGTAAGCCTAAGCCCGGTTTGATTGAGCGCGCGGTCGAAGAGTTTAGTATTGACCCGGCGCAAAGCTGGATGATCGGCGACCGCTACAGCGACATCGAACTTGCGCGCAACGCCCACGTCCACTCCGCCTTCGTCCTCAGCGGCTACGGGCGCGGCGAATGGGAATACCAACGCACCGTCTGGAAGCACGAGCCTGATCTGGTCGCGGAAGATTTACTCGAAGCAGTGAGAAAAATAGTGACAAGTGACGAGTGACAAGTGACGAGCAAGAAGAATAAGTCAGGAGGATAAGCACACAATCCTGTCTTAACTTGTCACTCGTCACTTGTCACTTGTCACTGTAATTTGGAGGTTGAGCTATTGAGTCTTGAGCGAACGCCGCAGCAGGAGCGTCTGACGGCCATCGTGCGGCGGTTTCCGCAGAGCAAGGTGGTGGTGGTCGGCGATCTGGTCGCGGACCAGTTTCTGTATGGAGAGATTAGCCGCGTCTCGCGCGAAGCGCCCGTTTTGATTTTGCGCTATGAGCGGACGGAGACGACGCCGGGGGGCGCAGCCAACTGCGCGACCAATCTCGCCGCGCTTGATGCGAAAGCCGTCATCATCGGCGTCGTGGGCGAGGACGAAGCCGGAAGAGCGCTTGTTAATAAGCTCCGTGCGGCCAATGTTGACTGCGGGGGCATCGTCACGCCTGCTTCCGTGAGGACGACGACGAAGGTGCGCGTCCTCGCCGGGCAGATTCACTCGACGCGCCAGCAGGTCATCAGGATTGACTATGAAGGCCAACCGCTTGCCGATGACGAATTGCGCGAACAATTGCGCGCGCGGATGAGAGCAGAGGTCGAGACCGCCGACGCTGTCATCATCTCCGATTACAATTACGGCCTCGCCGACGCCGAAATGGTCGAGGCTGTTCGTGAGGCGACGATGAAGCGCGGCATCCCTGTACTGGTTGATTCGCGCTTTGGCCTGACGCGGTTTACTAATTTTACTTCCGCGACTCCGAACGAGGATGAGGTCGAGCAGGTTTTGGAGCGCAAGCTGGAAGATGCCGCGCAATTGGTGTCGGCGGGCACGGGGCTGCGTGAGCAGTTGGATTTCCGCGCCTTGCTCATCACACGCGGCAGCCGCGGGATGCTCCTGCTTGAAGAAGGTGCAGAGCCGCTTCATATTGAAGCCGTCGGCTCGCGCGAGGCTGTTGACGTGACCGGCGCAGGTGATACCGTCATCGCGACCTATGCTCTGGCGCTCGCTTCCAACGCGACTTTCGGGGACGCCGCGAATCTGGCGAACCATGCGGGCGGCCTCGTCGTCATGAAGCGCGGCACGGCGACCATCAATCGCCAGGAGCTTCTCTCGTCTGTTCTGCGCTGGGGAGAAACCTGAAGTAATGCGGAATGCGGATTTAAGAGAGAGCGTGCAATCGCTTTTCAATCCGCATTCCGAAATCCGCATTCCGAAATCGTAATGATGAGTTACTTATCCGATGAACAAAAGAGAGAAAGCGCTGCGTCGCGCATTCTTGAGCCTAATCGCTTGATAGCGCGCGTGGCGATTGCCCGTAAGCATGGCGCGCGAATCGTCCTCGCTAATGGCTGCTTCGACATCCTGCACGTCGGTCATGTTCGCTACCTTGAAGATGCTAAGGCGCTTGGCGATGTGCTGGTCGTCGGAATCAATTCAGATGAGCAGGTGCGAGAGCAGAAGGGCGCAGGTCGCCCGTTCGTGCCTGAGCGCGAGCGCGCTGAAATTATTGCTGCCATCCGGGCTGTGGACTTCGTCACCATTTTCGCGGAGCCAACCGTTGAGCAGCTTCTGCGCTCCATCCGCCCTGACATCCACGCCAAAGGTACTGATTACACCGAAGACTCAGTCCCCGAACGCGATGTGGTACGATCCATCGGCGGTCGCGTCGTGATTGTCGGCGACCCGAAGAATCATTCGAGCACGGAAATGGTAAAGGAGTTATCAGTGGTCAGTAGTCAGTGGTCAGTTAAGAAAGACGACGAGCAACGTTGAGTTTTATTTTTTCACTGACCACTGACCACTGACCATTGACCACTTTTCATGCGTCTTCTCATCGTCAAACTCGGCAGCATCGGCGACATCGTCCACACGTTGCCATCATTAGCGGCGATCCGTCGCGCTTTGCCTGGGACAGAAATTTCCTGGGTGGTCGAGCGGCGCGCGGCGGAAATTTTAAGAGACAACCCGCTTCTGGATCGTCTCATCGAAGTCGACACGAAGGCACTGAGGCGCTGGCCGGTGTCTGGGGAGACGCTGTTGGCACCGCGCCAGCAGTTACGTCGGCTACGCGCCTCAGCCTTCGATTCCGCAATAGATTTTCAAGGATTACTCAAATCAGCATCAATCGCTCGCCTGTCAGGGGCAAAGCGTATCTACGGGTTTGCCCGCGAAGCCCTGCGCGAGCCTCCCAGCCGCTTTTTGCTTACAAACACCATCTCCGTTCCGGTTCGCTCGCATGTCATCGTTAAAAATTTAAGTCTGGTCGAAGGCGCGCTCGGCATTCCTGTCCCGAATGACCCGGCGCTATTTGAGTTCCCTCTTGCCACAACGCGCGCCCACCTTGCGGAGGCTGCCGAGGCAGCGGCGGGCATTGATGACGGATTCGCTATCCTGAATCCGGGCGGCGGCTGGCCGACGAAATTGTGGAGCGCAGAGAGATTCGGAGCGCTGGCTGATGAATTATGGACGCATCACGGCCTCCGGTCGCTCGTCACTTACGGGCCTGGCGAGCGTGAGTTAGCCGAAACCGTGCTTAGTACGAGCCGAACGGGGAAAGCGCGAGCGGTCAGTCTTTCGTTGAAAGGTTTTTACGCTCTGGCGAAGCGGGCGAGTCTCTATGTGGGGGGCGACACGGGGCCGACGCACCTGGCGGTCGCGGCTGGCGCGCCCGTCGCCGGACTCTTCGGGCCGACTGAATGGTGGCGGAATGGCTCGCCCCGTCCTGAAGACATCTGCATTGAGCGCGATGATATTAATTGCCGGACGGACTGTCATCGCCGCTCTTGTTCTCAGTGGATTTGCATGGATATGTCAGTCGAGCAAGTCTTACATTTCGCGGGCGAGAGATTACGGCGGAAGCAGTTGACTGAGAAAGTGGAGACAAAGACGTTTGCGTAGAGGCGGAACCTGGATGCAGCGCTGGCGCGTGCCGCTGGGATTTTTGTGTGGCGCGCTTTTCTTATGGTTCGCGCGACCCAGATGGCTCACGCTCGGTATCGGCGGCGGTGTTGCGCTCGTCGGTCTTGTTTTGCGAGCTTGGTCTGCTGGGCACATCAGAAAGAACGCTCAGCTTGCGACCTCAGGCCCTTACAGTTACACGCGCAACCCTCTTTACCTCGGCAGCTTTCTGCTAGGCGTTGGTTTCACCATCGCATCGGGACAGCCTCTCTTAGCGCTTCCCTTCGCGGCGCTGTTTCTAGGCATCTATTATCCGGTGATGCGCGTCGAAGCAGCGGACCTCGCCAAGCTTTTCGGCGAGGATTATGAGAAATACGCTCGCGCCGTTCCACTCTTCTTACCTCGTTTCTCGCCATACAGAGATGAGAAGACAAAGGGGACGAAGTTCGACGCGAGTTTGTATCTGCGTTATCGTGAATACCAGGCTGCGTTGGGACTTTTGGTAGCGTGGGGCTTGCTGGCTCTGAAAGCTGTTTTCATTAAATGAAGTCCGCCATGAAAGATTGTCGTTACCGTTTTGTCGCCATCATCCTGCTTCTCAGTTCTCTGCTCTTTGCTACCACGCCTGCTTCTGACAGCAAGCGGAAGGACGAGGGCAAGCTGCCCTTCGACCCCTCAGAAGAACTGGTTTACGAAGGCGAGTTCTCCCGCGCCCTCCTGCGCGGCCTTAATGTCGCCGAGTTGCGATTCACTGCGAGCCGGACGCAAGCCTCTTCCACGCAATCAGGCAATGGAAACACTCCCGCAACCCTGCGCTTTACCCTTGATGCCGTCACCAAAGGTTTGCTTCGTAAACTCTTCGGACTCAATTTCCGCCAGCACATCGAATCAACTGTCGAGCCTCAATCTTTCAGCGTCCTGCAAACGACGAAACTGGACGAGCAGGGCAAGCGCAAGCGCACGAGCGAAGCCGTCTTTGACAAAGCGGCGGGCAAAGTCGTCTGGACAGAGCGCGACCCGAACGACCCGAACCGCGAGCCGCGTGTCGTGACGAACCAGATGAGCGGCGCAGTTCAAGACATTGCCTCGGCTTTCTACTATCTACGCACGCAGCCGCTCGTGCTCGGCACGAATTTCGAGCTTCTCATCAGCGATTCGGGTCACGTCTATCGCATCCCCACCACCGTGTCGGAAAAGAAGACGCTGAAAACGGTGGTCGGCAAGGTTCAGACGTTGAAAGTTGACGTTGAAATCTTTGGCGAAGGGCGGCTCTTGCGCGGCAAAGGCAAAATGAGTATCTGGTTCACGGACGACGCCCGCCATATCCCCGTGCGTGCCAAAATCAACAGCGAACTGGGCACGCTCGACATCACGCTCAAGAAAATAACCGGCAGCAACGTCAAGCAGGCGCTGTAAGCAGCTCTCCTTCTTAACCCAAATTTAAATCTCCGTTAAATCGGCAGCAGCAACCTGCTATTCAGGGCTAGCTTCTGTCTGCCTGATTGTAGCGGCTTGACGCGCTCCCTTTATTGTTGATAAAAACTGTGCTTTCCTACGCGTTTGATCCTCTGATCACTTATTTTGATCCTCTGATCACTTATAAGGACTCAACTTCAGTTTTATCCCGGAAAGGAAAACCTCGTGTTCCCATACGCCCTTCGCTCATCGCAGCGTGCTTTTGCTTCCTGTCGTCAGCTTTTGGCTCTGTTTCTCATTTTTCTTCTCGGCATTATCTTGCCCGGCTCCCCGCTTTTCAGAAACTTTTATTCGGGCGTCGTGCTGGCTGATTCGACTGCCCAGACGCTTCCCTTTACGCAGGACTGGACGAACACAGGACTCATCACATTAAATGATAATTGGTCGGGCGTGCCTGGCATAGAGGGCTATCTCGGACAGGATATAACGATAGCGACCGGCACAGACCCGCAAACGCTTCTCAGCACGAGTTCAGTAGCAAACGACCTTACTGTGCTCGCCAACCAAACTGCCACAAATATCTCCAACGGCGACGTAGCAGAATTCCACACCACTTCGCAGGCGGGGGCTCCCGGCACGAATCCGACTATTGCGCTGCAAGGCTCAGGGGCAGCGGACGCACCCTACGTCCTGCTTTACCTGAACACCACCGGCCAAACGAGCATTAATGTCTCTTACAATCTACGCGACATAGACTGCACTGCCGATAACGCGCAGCAGCAGGTGGCTCTTCAGTATCGCGTCGGCAGTTCCGGCAACTTTACGAACATCCCGGCGGGCTATGTCTCCGACGCAACGACAGGCCCGAGTCTCTGCACGGCGGTGACAGCAGTCAACACCACGCTTCCTGTTGCCGCCGAGAATCAGTCGCTCGTGCAGGTGCGTATTATCACAACGAACGCTGCCAATAATGACGAGTGGGTCGGTGTTGACGACATCAGCATCACTGGCACGGGCGCAGGTAATCCGACCAATCCATCAGGCGCTGGCGCAGCCACTCCGAGTTCTGTCCCCGCTGGCAGCTCGACGCTCCTCACCGTGACAGTAACGCCCGGCACCATCCCGACCAGCACTGGTCTGACGGTGACCGGCGATCTCTCGTCCATTGGCGGCTCGGCCACGCAGCAGTTCTTCGACAATGGCACGAACGGCGACGTGACGCCAAACAATAACGTTTTCTCTTATAACGCTACCGTCACCGCCGGGACTTCGCCTGGCGCTAAATCGCTCCCCTTCACGATCAACGACGCGCAAGCGCGCAGCGGAACTGGCAACATCTCGCTAACCGTGCAAGCGGCCACCGGCGTTTGCGGTGACCCATTCACACCCATCTACACGATACAAGGCAGCGCCGCGAGCAGTCCACTGGCGAGCACGACCGTCACCACCGAAGGCATCGTGACCGGAGACTTTCAAGGCTCGACCGGACTGGGTGGCTTCTACATGCAAGACCCGACGGGCGACGCCAACACGGACACCTCGGACGGAATCTTCGTCGTCTCGAACACTGCCGTCAGCGCAGGCGACCGCGTCCGCGTCACTGGCACAGTCGCAGACTCAAGCGCGACTCCCTCCTTCAACCAGACGGTGATAAGTCCCGTCACGGTGCTTAGCGTGTGCAGCACCGGCAACCCGCTGCCCGCGTCCGTCATCATCAGCGATCTTCCGACCGCACGCACGACCGGGCTGGGACTGGAGAGATTCGAGGGGATGCGCGTCACATTCGGACAAGCTTTAGTCGTCACGGACAATAACGACTTGGGGAGGTTCGGCGAGTTAACCGTCTCCTCTGGTAGTCGGCTCTACATCCCGACCAACTCGATTGACCCGAACGACAATCCGGCTTCTGGAGCAAGCACGAGCGGTAATTCTAATGTCGCGGCGGTGACAGCACAGCGGACGGCCAACAACAACAATCGCATCATTGTTGACGACGGCAGCAGCCTGACGAATAACTCCACACCGGGACTGACCCCAATTCCATATCTGCCTGCGTGCCCGAATCCGTCTGACCCGAGTACGCAATGCGGAACCATCCGCGCAGGAGACACTCTGGACAGCAATGCGACGGGCATTATCGGCTTCGGCTTCAGCAACTATCGCCTTCAGCCGACTTCGACCCTGACGTTCACCTCCACCAACCCGCGACCCGCCGCCCCCGCATCCGTCGGGACGACTAACCTGCGCGTCGTTTCATTCAACGTCGAGAATTATTTCCTGACCTTCAGCGGCACAAGTGGTGATCGCGGGGCTAACAGCGCAGCGGAACTCGTGCGACAGCGCGACAAGCTGGTGGCTGCGCTTGTCGCCCTCAATGCCGATGTGATTGGATTAGTAGAGCTACAGAAGGCCAACGGTAATGAGGCGGCGGCTGATCTGGCCGCAGCCTTGAGCACACAGGGCATCGGCACTTACGCGGCTGTTGCAGACCTCGCGACCTTGAACGGCACGGACACAGACATCAAGAACGGGATTATCTATCGAACACACGATACGTCAAATAATCCGGTCGTGGCCGCTGTCGGCAGTTCCTTCACGGATACGGCTGCTCCCGCCGGTGCGTACAGCCGCGACCCGCTCGCGCAAACTTTCCAGTTAAGCAGCAACGGCGGGAGGTTCACGATTGTCGTTAACCACTTCAGGTCGAAGATCTGTCCCGGCACCGGCGGTGACGCCGACGTGAACGACGGTCAATCCTGCTTCAATGACCGGCGACGTAGTCAGGCGATGCTCGTTGCGGCCTTCGTTACCTCGATTACCAGCTCGACTGGCGATTCGGACGTGCTGGTCGTCGGTGACCTCAACGCTTACGCTCAAGAAGACCCGGTTGACGTGTTTCGCGCTGCCGGCCTCGTGGAGCAGATAGAGCGTTTCGTCGCGCAGCCTGACCGCTATACCTTTAACTTCGGTGCCGAAGTCGGACAACTCGACCACGCTTTCGCGACCGCGAGCCTCAACACGCAGGCGACGGGCGCGACCATCTGGCACATCAACGCGGACGAGCCTGCGATCATTGATTACGACACAAACGACTCCGTTGACAACAGCCGCAAGCCGGATGACCGATATGAGCCGACGCCTTATCGCTCGGCGGATCACGATCCCCTGTTGATCGGCTTTAATCTCAGCGCAGGCCCGCCTTCGGGCCAACTGCAATTCAGTTCCGCCTCCTACACCGTCGCTGAAAATGGCGGCACCGCCACGATCATCGTGACCAGAACGGGCGGCAGCGCAGGCCAAATTTCCGCGACCTTCAACACTTCAAACGGCACGGCAACCGCAGGCGCGGACTACACTGCGGTCAACAACTTCACGGTCACGTTTGGCGACGCAGACACTGCCAGCAAGACCATCACTATTCCCATTAACAATGATTCTACGAACGAGCCTGATGAGACAGTCAATCTCACCCTGAGCAATCCGGTGGGCGGCGGTCTCGGCGCTCCCAGCATAGCTGTCCTGACGATCACCAATGACGATACACCCACCGTCAGCTTGAGCGCCGCGAGCTACACTATCAGTGAGGATGGCTTAAGAGCGACTATCGTCGTCAACCGTCAGGGCGATCTCTCGCAATCGGCCAGAGTTGACTATTTGACATCAGACCCTTCAGGGCTGAATAACTGCAATCAGGTGACTGGCAATGCGTCATCCCGCTGCGACTATGTGACGACCGCCGGAACATTGAGGTTTGCCGCAGGGGAAACCACAAAGAACATCAACATTCCCATCATCAATGATGTGTATCTGGATGGCACTGAAGTCTTCACCCTGACGCTCTCGAATCCTATAGGAGGCCAATTCGGCTCATTCTCAACGGCGACCATTACCATCACGGACAATGACACTGCACCGGCACCGAACCCCATTGACAACGATGAGTTCTTCATCCGGCAACTCTACATTGACTTCCTCGGTCGTGAGCCTGAACCGCCTGGTCTGGCAGCATGGCTGGCCATTCTTAACCGCTGCGCTGTCCCGACCGATTGCGACCGGATAGCCGTTGCTCGTGGCTTCGTCCGAAGTCCTGAGTTCCAGGATCGCGGCTACTTCATCTATCGCGCCTTCAGGGCTTCTCTGGGGAGATTTGCCCGATACGAAGAGTTCATCCCCGATATGGCAAGACTGAGCGGATTCCTGAGCGCACAGGATTTGGAGGCTAACAAGGTAGCCTACATCGAAGAGTTCATGAATCGGCAGGAGTTTTCAAATATCTACCACCCGACGTTTAACAACCCGATGGCTTATGTAGATACACTCTTACAAAGGGCTGACCTGCCCAACCATCCGAGGCGGGCAGAGTGGATTGCCGGGCTGACGAACAACACGTTGACGCGGGCGCAGGTGCTGCGTCAACTGATAGAGAGTGCCGAGCTTTATGGTAAATACGTCAACGAAGCCTTCATCGTGATGAACTACTTCGGGTTCTTGAGGCGCGATCCCGATGCGGCTTATCTGGTCTGGCTCAATACCTTCAACCAGACGATGGATGACAGGGTTATCATCAATGGCTTTGTCAACTCGCTGGAGTACAGGCTCAGGTTCGGGCCGAATTAGCCTTTGATTAAACCGCAACGGAGTTTCGTCGTTGCCGAATGTAATGACCCGGGGCTATTACCTGCTCCGGGTCTTTTTTTTCAATTAACCGTGGCAAAAGCGCAATTCTCCGATGATATTCAGCAAGATTAGCTGAGACGCCCGCTCAACTCGTTCTGTATCATCTCCATTGTAAAATCTACGGAGGAATCTATTCATGGCAATCAAAAAAGGCGCGGAGATCGCTCCGGCAAAAGGTAAGCTGGGCGTTCTGCTAGTCGGCCTGGGCGCTGTCAGCACGACTTTCATCGCGGGCGTCGAAGCAATCAAACGGGGTATCGCCGAGCCAATCGGGAGCCTCACCCAGATGGGCGCGATCCGTCTGGGCAAGCGCACGGAGAACCGCGTACCCTTGATTAAAGAATTCATTCCGCTGGCAGGCCTCAACGATCTGGTCTTCGGCGCTTGGGACATCTTCACCGACTCGGCGTATGAAGCGGCGATGCACGCCGGCGTGCTTGAAAAGGAGTTGCTGAAGCAGATTAAAACCCCTATGCAGAAGATCAAGCCGATGCGGGCTGTCTTCGACCAGCACTACGTTAAGCGCCTGAACGGAACGAACGTCAAAGAGGGCGCGAACAAGATGGAGATGGCCGAGCAGTTGATAGAAGATATTGCGGAGTTCAAGCGCAAGAACAAGTGTTCGCGGCTGGTCATGATCTGGGCTGCTTCGACGGAAATCTTCCTCAAAACCCACGCCGTTCATAAAACGCTGAAATCTTTCGAGCAGGCGATGGTTGATAACCATAAAGCCATCGCCCCTTCGATGATTTACGCTTACGCTGCCCTTAAATCAGGTGTTCCCTTTGCTAATGGCGCGCCGAATCTATCGGTTGATCTCCCGGCACTCATGCAACTCGCAGACGAGAATCGTGTTCCCGTCTGCGGCAAAGATTTCAAGACTGGGCAAACCTTGATGAAGACAATCATCGCGCCCGGTTTGAAATCGCGTATGCTTGGTCTTCACGGCTGGTATTCGACCAACATTCTCGGCAATCGTGATGGCGAGGTTTTAGATGATCCGGAATCTTTTAAGACCAAGGAAGAGTCAAAGCTTTCGGTGCTTGAATATATCCTTCAACCGGAAGTCTATCCGGCGCTTTACAAGGATTTTTCGCACGTCGTCCGCATCAACTACTATCCGCCGCGGGGCGATAACAAAGAAGGTTGGGACAGCATAGACATCTTCGGCTGGCTCGGCTATCCGATGCAGATCAAGATAGATTTCCTCTGCCGCGATTCTATCCTGGCCGCGCCGCTGGTGCTTGATCTCGCGCTCTTTCTCGATTTGGCACAACGCACCGGGATGAAAGGCATACAGGAGTGGCTCTCCTTCTACTTCAAATCACCCCAGAGCGCGCCGGAACTTTATCCCGAGCATGACATTTTCATTCAATTGATGAAGCTCAAAAACACGCTCCGCCACTTGCGCGGCGAGGATTTAATTACGCATCTGGGACTTGAATATTACGACTGACAATTTCAAAGGTTATTCAATCCGAAATGCTGACGGGATGCGTAAATTACGCATCCCGTCATTTTTTGTGCTTCTCTACCTTTATGCTCGCTACAATAAGACCATGATAATGACAACAACCATTTAAGGAAAGAGAGCGACGTTTCGGTGCATCATGCCGTCCCTTCTGATGTGACAATTCTTGTAGCCGGACATTTATTGTCAATGATGCGTTGCCATGAAATGTCACCGCTTTTGAGATTCGACAAAGCAAATATAATTTCGCGCGGCAGTGTTTTCCTAATATTTTGTGGTGACAATCAACGCCGAGTCGTATATATAGCGTTTGGTTAAAAATTGTCCGGTGTGTGCAGACTAGCCGAAGAGCAAACAGACGGCGGCACTGACGCATCAAAGGCAACAGCGGTTCGTTCTTTGCATGAGCGTTAATGGGCGCGGCCATGAAAGGCCGGGACCGAACCATTCGCGGTCGGCTTCCCCTAAGACTTTTTAGCAGTCGCGCGTGAACATTAAGCACCGCTCATGAATTGGAGGACGGCCATGTCAGCAACAATGGAAATGGAAAAAGAGAAAGAGATTATGGAAACGGTCTTCCTCGACCCCGATCAAAAGAGTCCGCGCGCACAGGAATTTGAAGAGAAACTCACGGCTCGCATCGTGGGTCAGGAGCGCGCGGTCCGCAACATGAGCGGCCTTTACCAGATTTTTCTGGCGGGAATGAATCCGCTTAACCGCCCTGTCGGCACGATGCTATTCCTTGGCCCGACTGGCTCGGGCAAAACCCGTGTGATCGAAGCCGCCGCCGAAGTCCTCTTTGGCGATTCGAACGCCATCGTCAAAATTGACTGCGCGGAGTTTCAGCATTCGCACGAAATTGCCAAACTAATCGGTAGCCCTCCCGGATACCTCGGACATCGCGAGACCAGCCCGATGTTAACGCAGGAGAACCTCGACCGGATGCACACGGAAGAGACAAAGCTCTCGCTCATCCTTTTTGACGAAATCGAAAAGGCTTCTGATAGCCTCTGGCAACTTCTGCTCGGCATCCTGGACAAGGCGACGCTGACGCTTGGCGACAACCGGCGCGTGGATTTCTCGAAGACGATGGTTATTATGACCTCGAACCTCGGGGCGCGTGAGATGGCTGAATTGATTACCGGTGGGATCGGCTTCGCGCCCGGCAAGGGTGCTAAAAACCCTGCGGATACCGAAGTTGATCAAAAGATTTATCGCACAGCCGTTGAGGCTGCACGGCGCAAGTTTTCGCCCGAGTTTATGAACCGGATAGATAAGGTCGTCGTCTTCCGCTCATTAAAGGAGCATCACCTGCGACAAATTCTCGACCTGGAATTGCAGGCCGTGCAGAATCGCGTCATGCTCAGTGCGGGAGCAAAGTTTATCTTCCAGTGCTCAGATGCGGCCAAAGACATGCTGCTCAAAGAAGGCATAGATTTCAAGTATGGCGCGCGCCATCTGAAACGAGCCATCGAGCGATTCCTGGTTTACCCGCTGTCGAATTTGGTGGCGACCGATCAGGTTGGGCTTGGCGACCTCGTCACCGTAGATTTGAACGAGGCAGGGACGAAGCTCGTCTTTTCTAAACAATCTGGCGGTGCCCTGATCCACGACATCCCGGAAATCGAGGATGAGCCTGAAGACCTCGCTACTAAGTCCGGCGGCGTCGGGATGCCGATTCCTCAAGTAAGCAAGGCCGCGCGCAAAGGTCAGGGACGCAGTGAGAAATCGGAAAGTTAAGTTGAAAACAAAACATCATTGCCCCTGACGATGGGAAAGTGAAAACACCGGACTGAATCAAACAGTCCGGTGTTTTTCTGTTAATTCAAGGGTCTTTCCGGTATTTTCAGGCTAATGAAGATTTGCAATCCTCGTCGTCGGAGGTAACACCGCTATCGGAGCAATTTTAAGGAGGGCTTCGGAGGCGATGCGCGAAAGATAGGGATCGCGTGCGCTCAGCACAGCGCGCAAAGCCGGTATAGCCGCCGGGTCGCCGATCAAACCGAGCGAATTCGCTGCCTCACGCCTGACATCATCAGGCGCACGCTCATCTATCACGATGGCACTTAGCGCGGGGACTGCCGCGCGGCTGCGAATCTGACCGAGCGAACGCGCTGCGGCACGTCTCACAAACTCATTCTCATCCCTTTTGCTGCGTCTCACACGGTTGATTATGCCAGAGGCGGCAACTCGTCGCCCGAGCAACTCCGCGAGAGGAATCACCGCCATTTCATCACCGATTTGTCCGAGGGCGACTACGGCAGCTCCGCGCACGCCATCTTTTTTTTCTTTCCCAAGAACCCTGATAAGTGAGGAGACGGCTGTCCGGCTGTGCGTTTCACCCAGTGCATAGGCTGTCTCCTGGCGGACAAATTCGTCACGGTCTTGAAGTAGCGGAAGCAAAAGCGCGGCAGCTTCGGCTTGCCCAAGCCAAAGGACAGCACGCGTGGCGGTCGCCCGAACAATTGCTGAAGAGTCGCGCAGAGCTGTTGCGGCGACGCGCGAACTTTCAGGGCGTTTCATCCAGCCCAGTCGCATCACGGCATCTCGCCGCTCCTCTGTTGCGGACGAATTGAGCCTCAATTGCTGCTTTGCTATTTCAAGTTGCTGAGGGGTTAGTTGTGAAGAGGAGATTGACCTGTCCTGCTGTTGCTGCTGTGCCGGAACAATCAAAGGCACGCAGGCAAAAAGTATGGCAACTGCCAGCGCCCATTGCAATTTCAGTGTTAATCGCAAAATAGCAGTGGCCGCTGGCTGGAGTTCGGATGTTCTCATTAAAATTAAACGCGGACGGGCAAATTGGACGCGCGGCGTTCGGCACGTCGGCGCACTGATTCCCATTCAAAAGCCTGCCGCGCCCGTTTGTTCTCGTGGGCGTTCGCCAGGATTGAGACAACGTCATCTTCCCAGCTTCCGGCGAGCGCAGTCGCGCGTCGCATAGACTCCATGATTGAAATGTAGTCTAAAACTTCCACAACTTCCGTATCATTTAACACATCGAGTTTAAGGGTGAGACGTTGACGTTCAGTTAATCGCTTGGCCATCTCTTTGCTCCTTGCTCCGGCAAAGACGACGGCCAATAGCGCGATCAGTTCTTCAAGAGACTGAGGCAGCGACGTTCGGAAGGCCGTCGGCGAATTACGTATCGGCGCGAGGGACACGTCTTTTTATTCATCACAGGCGTAGGTTGCGTCTCCGAAACTTGTGAAATTTTTATAACGGCCAATCCCTGTAATGACTTGGCACAAAAACGTTTCGTTTGCAGGGGATTTCGTTCGCAATATACAACAAGATGTTAGTGGCAAGCAAGAATAATGAGGAAAGTGGGCAGTAGGCAATGGAAAGTAAAAGGCAAAAGCTCAACACTACCGGCTACACGTTCTTTACTGTCCGCTACCTACTGCTTTTCCAGCGTGATGATGCGAGAGGCAATGCTGTCTTTGTGAAGCTCAAGCAGGCCGATGGTGCGAGGCAGGCTGAATCGCTTCGGGCCTGCGCTGCCGGGATTGAAGAGCAACGTGCCGCGCCAGTGCTCTGAATAGGCTTGGTGACTATGCCCAAAGACGACTACATCTGGCATCCGCTGTTCGATGAGCTTCTGTTGTGCGGCGCTCATTTTCTCGACAGTAGCAAACTGGTGGCGGATAAAGAAGGTGTGCCCTTGAATGACGGCGAGACGCTCATTCGGGAAACACATTGTATCGGCATCAATGTTGCCCCGCACGGCGATAACAGGCGCGAGCTTTTCCAGCTTCCAGATCAAGTCCTCATCGCCGATGTCACCTGCGTGGATAATATGGCTGACACCTTCAAACAGTTCCAAGACCTGCTCGTCCAGTTTGCCGTGTGTGTCGGAAATGACGCCGATGAGCGCGTGACGATCACTCATCACGAATCAATTTTGGAGGCGAAAGTGTGCATCGTGTCCACGAGAAGGACGGCTATGGGTGGATAGAAAATGAGGTCAGGCCGAACATTCTGATCGAAGATGAAGGTCAAGTCGTTCATCATATAATGAAGTTGGTCGGCGATCAGAAGGCCAGCGGCGATGCTGACGACGTAGCCGACTACCAGAAAGACATAAGCGGACAAGCGCGTAAAAGGTTTTTCAGCCCGCTCCTCTTCAGTCATGATTGAAACGTGAATTTGCTTTGGCTTGTAAGTGTAGCGCTCGAAATATTCGCGGAGTCTTGAAGCGAGATGCCACAGGCCGAGGATGAAAAGCGCAACCACGATGGTGCGGCCAAGGTAGCCGATTTGCCAGAACTTCGGCTTTAGCATCGCGACAATAAAGGTCGAGAAGAAGAGTGTGACGGTGGTAAAGACGGCCTGTGATCGCTCGCTGTTGGCGCGACGGTCAGCTTCCAGCAAAAGGTCAACCACCCTGTCGCAACGCGCCTGGACTGTCACCATGCGCATCCGGCGAGCGTGAACGTTACTGGAATGAAGGACAAAACCGCTCTTTTGCTGTCTTTCTTTTTCGCATCTGGCATCATAAGCGGCTCGCTCCTGCGGCTCGCTGAGTGTCCGGTAGGCCAAAGCAAGCAGGGCGAATTTGCGCGCCGCGTGTTCTGAGCCACCATTGACATCAGGATGCCGCTCGCGCGCCAGACGGCGATAAGCGGACTTAATTTCCGCAGCATTCGCCGTTTGCTCAACGCCTAAAATTTTGTAGTAATCAACCACCGCGCTTTTCTTGAAACTCCTTCAAAAGACAGCGATGGGACGCCCGATAATCTCTGCTGGGGTGGGCAGGAGAAGGTCGCCCTTGACGCGCATACTATAGCACGGCGCAGGCAAATTCGTCTCGCCTGAAGCAAAATTTACCTTCAGGCGAGACGAGTTGAAATCCTAACGATATTGCAACCGGTAGGATCAAAGCCAACGGGTGAGGTACGTTAGCCAAAACCAGGGAGCGATACCTTGCGATCTCGGGCGGCCCCCGAGCGGGGCGAGGACATTTATAGTGGTCATCAGCACCCCCGGCGAGTCAGACAAGTGCAACGCCTGTGCCAGCAATGAATTTCGTAAAACGGCAGCAAAAATGGAATGTCTCATGGGGTTAAAATAAATTGTGTCCACAGTTGTAGACACTGGTGTCTACAACTGTGGACACAAACTGAACCTGAGAAGTGACTATAGCAATTCTCAATTGGATGCGACTTGTTCAGAGTTCACGCTTGAGCGTGTTTCTGATGAACAGCCTAAAGGCTGAACTCTAAACTCGGTCGCGCTCATTTGAGAACCGCTATAGGAAGTGAAAGATGTTGATTGAGAGCAGGATGGGAATCCCTTCGCTTCACTCGCGACCCTCTTCTTCCAGATCAATCTTAACTTCCAGCCGTTACCGGCACTTCGGCTTTTTGGTCACCGGATTTAGCGCGAGATGCTCGTTCGACAATCTGAATGACCGTGCGGACGGCAATCCCGGTCGGCCCCTTAGCGCGATACGGCTTCGCGTCGTCGCCCCAGGCTGTTCCGGCAATGTCCAGGTGCGCCCAGGAAACTCCGTCAGCGAACTCCTTGAGAAAGGCTGCGGCGGTGATTGTTCCGGCTTTGCGCCCGCCGACGTTCTTGATGTCCGCGATGTCGGATTTAATCTGCTTCGTGTATTCCTTGTCGAGCGGCAGTTGCCAGAATTTCTCGCCCACCTCTTTGCCAGCAGCGATTACTTCGTCAATCAACTCCTGATCCGTTCCCAGAATGGCCGTGTTGACATCGCCGAGCGCGATGGAGACTGCTCCCGTGAGCGTCGCCATATCCACTATCCGCTTCGCACCGAGTTTCTTGGCATAGCAGATAGCATCCGAGAGAACCAGACGCCCTTCCGCGTCCGTGTTGATGATCTCGATGGTCTTGCCTGACATGGCTGTGACGACATCGCCGGGCTTCGTGGCTTTGCCTGACGGCAAATTCTCGGAAGCAGGGACAACGCCCAGCACAGGAATCGAAGGCTTCAACTGCGCGATGGCGCGCATCGCACCGAGCACCGTCGCGCCGCCCGTCATGTCATACTTCATTAGCTCCATATTCTCGCCGGGCTTGAGCGAGATACCGCCGG
>JACCVS010000402.1 GCA_013698055.1 Acidobacteriota bacterium | reverse complement strand
TAGTGAGAGCAGCGATTATGAGCGAAAGCGCCAGAGTATTGACGGACTCAATGCCCAATACGATTGAGACAACCGCGCAGCCGCTCGGCTTCGACGAAGCCTTTACGCTGCATCATCGAGCTGTCTTTCGCACGGCTCGTGCCCTGGTGCGCGATGCGGGTCTGGCCGAAGACGTAACGCAAGAGGTGTTTCTCAGGCTCTATCGCAATCTCGATGCGACGCCCGGTGAAGAGTTGCTCAAGGCGTGGCTGTTGCGCGTGACAATGAATGTCGCTCGCAACACACTGCGTGGCCAGTCGCGTTCTATTAACCGCGAAGAAGAGTACGCGAAGAATGCAGAAGCGACGGGGTGGTTTACGACCACAGCGCCCGAAGAGGATTACGAGAGACGCGCTGAGATCGAAGAGGCGCGGCGAGCGCTTGATAAGATTAAAGAGCCGATGCGGAGCGCGCTTTTACTGAAGCAGCAGGGAATGACATATCGCGAGATAGCCAATGCGCTACAGCTTAATGAAACGAACGTCGGGAGCTTGATCGCCAGAGGCCGAAAAGAATTTGTCAGGTTATACGGGAAAATCGGAGGAACGAAATGAGAGAGTGCATTGAAGAGGGAATTATTCAAAGCTACGTGGACGATGAACTCTCCCCCGAAACGGCGCAGCGAGTGGCTGCCCATATCGCCGTCTGCGCGACTTGTTCAGAAGCAGCAGCGATAGCACTGGACGAAACGGCTCTGCTCAGTTCCGCGTTTGAAGCTGAAAATGCCCTTGAGATTCCGACCGTCAAGCTGCGCGAGCGACTCGACGCAGCGATTGCGGAGATGAATCGGCCAACGAAAGTCTTCGAGCAGAAAGAAAGAGGGAGTTTCGGAGGTTGGCTCACATCTCTTGCCGGAATGTTCAAACTTTCACCGCAACGCGCCATTGGATTCGCGAGCCTGATCGCAGTCGTAGCTTTCGCCGCAATCTTCATGGTCGTACGATTGAACCGGGACAGCGCGGATAATAGCTTACCTCAGCAGCTTGCAGGCAATGATAAGAACAAGACAACATCTCCTGTGAAGATAAGCAGACCATCTCCAACCCCCGTAGTACCGGATAAAACCAGCCCGGTTGAAGAACAGAAAAATTCTCCGCGTAAATCCACAAAGCCGAAGAAGCATGTTTCACCCGTTTTAGTTCCAGACCCCGACCAGCTTCCGCAGGGAGACCTAGCAGTAAAACCCCTGTCCGGCGAGGAGAACTATTTGAAGGCAATTGATTCTCTGACCGTTGAGATCGAGGCGAGCGATGTGACAGCTATGAAGCCGAGCCTGCGCGCTGAATACGAGCGCAATCTGGCTATCGTGAACCAGGCGATTGATTCCACGCGCCGCGTAGCGCGACGTAATCCGAACAACCCGGACGCCTCGGAGTTTCTTTATTCTTCATACCAAAGCAAGCTCGATTTGCTCAACGCGGTCGCCGAGCAGGTTCGGCCAACTTTAGCGACCAGATGAAATTGTCAGATAACCATTACAAGATGAGATTTTACTCCTCCATCGTGACAGTGCTGCTCGCCGCCCTTTTGCTCTGCGTCATAACTACGGCGCACGCCCAGAAATCTGAGGCTAAAGACAAAGGGCGAGACGAAGGCATGGGGCGCGGCCAGGGCGTCGGGAATGGTCAGAGCGAAAGCGGCGCGCAAGGTGGCGAAGCGACAGCGGAAACGACTGCTAACGTCAACGTTTCTCTCACCACTGGTTCCGGCAGGATTAGTGTGAGCGGCTGGGATCGAAACGAAGTACGCGCGCAGGCGCAGGATTCGGACACGAAAGTTCAGCTACGCAGAACTGGCGGCACGGATGCAGGTAAACCGGCAGTGAGCCTTGAAATTCTCGCCCTCAACAAATCTGAAGACGGAGAGCCAGATGAGGATTCGTGCAATGCCGATACAGATGTGATAGTCAATGTCCCACGCGGTGCAACTGTGTATTTGAAGACAGGAAACGGCGACATCGGAGTGGATGGTGTTGCCGACGTTCACATCGAAACTGCCGACGGGAGAATCGAAGCTCGACGCATCTCGAAGACAATAGACGCGGCAAGCGTCAGCGGCAACATCTCCCTTGAAGATTCCAGCGGGCAGGCACGGTTAAATTCGATTAACGGAATGATCGAAGTCACAGATTTGCGCCCGTTGGACAGTAGCGACTTTTTGAAAATCAAGACAGTGAGCGGCGATGCCCTGCTCAACGGAATCAGTCCGGCGCGCGTCGAAGCGACGACCATCAGCGGTGAGCTGCGATTGGTGGGGCCGTTAACGCGTGGCGGCAGCTACGATTTCACCACGACGGCTGGCGACGTGAATATTTTGCTGCCTGCTAATTCATCCTTTCAACTGAACGCAAAAATCTCTGAAAGCGGAGAGATCATCACAGAGTTTCCACTCAAGTACAAAGGCACGGCCTCGCCTGTCAGCCTGTTGCAGGCCGGGCGTCTTCAGGGAACTTACGGCGCTGGTGAGGCGCAAATCAATCTGGTCTCATTCAACGGCACGCTTCGACTCAGAAAGCAGTAACCAGTAGTCAGTAATCAGCGATCAGTTAAAAAGCAAAAGTCTAATGCTGTTCATCGTCGGCTCATTCTGACTACCGGCTACTGAACACCGATCACTTCCAACGAAAATATTTGCCACAAACAAATCCCTCGCGGTGTTCCCATATCAGAACGGAGAGAGTAGGGGGCAAGGCTCAGGCAAAAGATCAGGCCTGATTTGCTTCGCCTTTCAAGATAACGGATGAGAGCATCCTTCGACCGCTGTAAAAAGCGCGATCTCTGACGCAAAGGGTGATGGAAATGAAATCAAAATTGATGAAAATCATGCTCGTAATGGTGATCGGTCTGGCTGCTGCGCCGCTTGCATTGGAGCAATTGAGTAATCTTCAGCGCATTGCGGAGAGGTGGACGAGAAACACATTCCTGAGTGGCATTGTGACCGTCCATGCAAGCGAGCGGGAAGCAGGCGAGAGCGCGGCATTCGTTTCAAAACCTCTTGCTCGTCAAACGGCTTCCATATCAAATGAGTTTCGTTGGAGTGGACGGGTAGCCGCAGGCCGCACCATCGAGATTAAAGGCATCAATGGTGACGTGCGCGCCGCAGCATCTCAGGATAGTGAAGTCGAAGTTACGGCAATCAAGACCGCGCGCCGCAGCGATCCTCAAGGAGTTGAGATACGCGTGGTGGAGCATGAGGGCGGCGTCACTATTTGCGCTGTCTATCCCAACGCGAATTCGAGTCGTCCCAATCAATGCGAGCCTGACGAAAGTGGGCGCATGGATGTTAAGGATAATGACGTTGTCGTCACGTTCAATGTTCGCGTGCCGCAGGGCGTGCGCTTTAATGGGCGCACCGTCAACGGTGGAATCGAAACCGGAATGCTCGACAGTGATGTTGATGTTAAGTCAGTCAACGGCAGTATTAAAGTGAGCGCCGCCGGAGTTGCGCGCGCCAAGACGGTCAACGGCTCAATCACGGCCTCGCTAGGGCGTGCGGACTGGAACGGGTTGCTTGATTTTAAGACCGTCAACGGCTCAATCACCCTTGATCTGCCATCGGATATGAACGCAGATGTTAGGGCCGAAACCTTAAACGGCGGCATCATGACTGACTTTCCATTGACCATCCTGGGGCGCGTCAGCCGCCGTCATCTGAACGGCACTATCGGCAGCGGTGGTCGCGTGCTAGCACTCAAAACCGTCAACGGTAATATCAATCTCCGTCGCGTGGTTGCCCGCATTGGCCAACCCGGAACGAGAAGTCAATCGCAGTGAATTTTGAAAGAAGACGGATGAGCGAAACTGGATTAAGAAAAGTTACTGGGGAAATTATGTTGAGAAAGAAGAGAAATTTACTGGTCGCGCTGCTCTCCTTCGCTGTCATGCTGACGGCTGCCGGCAGCGTCATGATGCAGCAGAACAATTTGCTGCGCGAGGAGTTCCATCAGACTTATCCGCTTTCGGCTGCGGGGCGCGTCAGCTTGGGAAATATCAACGGCAGTGTGCGCGTCACGGCGTGGGATCGCAACGAAGTCAAAGTTGACGCCGTTAAGACGGCCTATCGTCGTGACCGGCTGGACGAGGCAAAGATCGTGGTGCGCTCTGACATGAACGCTATTCATATCCAGACGGATTATCCCCAGCGGACGCAAACCTTCACTGACGGCGAAGGCCGCTACAATAATCCGGCGACGGTTGAATACACGCTGACAGTTCCGCGCAATGCCCGCATTAGCTCGATTGAGTTGATTAACGGTGATCTGGATATTGACGGTATCACCGGCGACGTGACAGCTTCCTCAATCAATGGTCGCGTGTCAGGACATGAATTGATGGGACAGGTCAGACTTTCCACCATCAATGGAAAATGCGAAGCGATATTCGGTCGTCTTAACGAGACAAAATCAATCTCGCTTGGTTCCATCAACGGCCCAGTGGCGATGATGATTCCCTCGAACTCCAACGCGGAGATTAAAGCTAGTACCGTGCATGGCGGCATCAGCAACGATTTCGGTCTGCCGGTGCGGCGCGGCGACCACGTGGGGCGCGATCTGGCCGGACAAATCGGACAGGGTGGCGCTCGCATCAAGCTCGGCAACGTTAATGGCAACATCTCCGTTAAGCGCGCACCGGATAATCGTCCCTTGAGCCGTGTGACCAACCTCCTGGCGGAGAAGATCAAAGATAATAGTGATAAGAAAGACGACAACGATTTCGATGTAGAAGAGTCTGTGTCGGAGGCACGCCGCGCCGCCAGAGAAGCGACTCGCGAAGCAGAGCGCGCACAACTCGAAGCTCAACGCGCTCAGCGTGAAGCTCAGCGCGCTCAGCGTGAAGCCCAGCGCGCGCAGCTTGAAGCTCAACGGGCTGAAGTCGAAGCCAAGCGTGCCCAGGCCGAAGGACAGCGCAGCGCGGTTGATGCTCAACGAGAGGCACAACGAGCAAGAATCGAAGCGCAACGCGCGCAGCTTGAAGGCCAACGTGCGGCGCGAGAAGGTCAATTGGAAGCCCAGCGCGCACAACTCGAAGCTCAAAGGATTCAACGGGAAGCCCAACTTGAAGCCCAGCGCGCACAAGCCGAAGGGGCACGCGCTGCGCGGGAAGCTCAGAGAATAGGGCAGGAAGAAGCCTCGCGTGCCCGCGATGAAGCAAGGCGCATCGCCAGAGAGGTTGCGGACGCAACTCGTGTCACAGTCGATGGCTCCAACACCCTACGACTGGTCGAACGTGACACGAAAGTCTTCAAAGTCACCGGTGCGCCGCAAATCAGCCTGCGAACCTTTGACGGTTACATCACCGTTCATGGCTGGGATAAGCAGGAGGTTCATCTCACCATCAACAAGCGCGCGGCCAGCGAGCAGCAAATGCGCGGCATTAACCTGAACATTGATCAGAACAACTCGAACATCAGCGTCGTCACTTCTTTCGATCCGAGTTTCGCGCGACGCGAGGGGAACATTACTTTCCAGAGCGCCCTGGTCAACCTGGAGCTATATGTCCCGCGCAGTTCCACTGTGCGGATGGCTTCGGGCGATGGTCGTCTTGAACTGGAGGGCGTCAACGGCAGTATGGATTTGAACACGGGCGACGGTCGCATAGATGTCCGCAATGCCAAAGGTCGTCTGACGGCCAGAACCGGCGATGGGCGAATTGAAGTGGGGAATTTTGATGGCGAAGTTCAGGCGCGAACTGGCGACGGGCGCATTATTCTCGATGGACGGTTCGCCGCGCTCAATGTCCAAACGGGAAGCGGCTCTATCCTGCTCTCGCTGCCCTCAAACACTAATGCGACCATCGAGACCGATGCCGAATCAGTTGATAATCAAGGTTTGACTTTGACGGAAGAAAAAAGCTCGCAAAGGCGTCTAAAACGTTGGAAGGTCGGACAGGGCGGGAGAGTGCTAACCCTGCGGACAGGAGAAGGGCGAATCTTCCTGCGCCGCACGGGGCAATAAA
>JACCVS010000388.1 GCA_013698055.1 Acidobacteriota bacterium | reverse complement strand
CGTGTCAGCGCGAAATGTACGTAAGTGAACAGCAACCGGTATGAATAAAACTATCAGCACATCACCAGCACCATTGCCGTTATCAATCGACGCTCAAACTCCCATAACGAGGCGCTCGCCCAGGTGGCACCGCGTCTATTACCTGCTGGCGGCGTTCGATGTGCTAATCGTCCTGTTAGGGTTATTACTCAATCATCAGATCGTGGGCATTTACAACCGCTCCATATTGGTCAATCAGGAGTGGGTCGAACGAGTCACCGATTACTCTGAACTCGGTAAGCTGGCAAGTGCTGTCAATGCGCCGGGCAACAACGTGTTCGATACGCACGACGTGGAAGGTGAATCGCTGAAGATGCGCGAGGCACTCCAGGTCTTCAACGAGCGCATAGCGGCGGTCGAAGAGGAGTTGCGAGTTGAAATCAGCGAACACGCCCCGAACGAGGCGATAGTCCAGAGCGATGTTGAAAAGCTTCCAGCAGATTTGGCAGCGATCAAGAGTGCGATGACCGAGATGACGGGCGAGGCCGAACTGATCTTCTCCTATTTCAAGCAGAATCGCCCTGAAATGGCCGGGGGGCGCATGGCTACGATGGACAGCAAGTACGCCAACGTCTATGACGCGCTCGCCGATTTGCGCGGGCATGTCCGCCTGATTCAGGAGAAACTCTCCAAAGAAGAACTGGCGGCAATTGACTCACTGCGTAAGTTCGAGTACCTGATCGCCGCGTTCGTGTTCCTGATGGTCGGCGCGGCCAGCCTCTACGGGCACAAGATCAAAAGACAAATGGAGCCGGACGCGCGCGAGAAGGAACGCAATCTTGAAGAGGTACAAAAAGAAAGAGCGAACAGGCGTTTCAGGCTGATGACCGAAGCCATCCCTCAGATCGTGTGGACTGCCAATCCTGACGGCTTTCTGGATTATTACAACCAGCATTGGTTCGACTATACGGGGATGACGCTGGAGCAGACGCAAGGGTGGGGCTGGCAACCAGTCATCCACCCGGATGATCTCCAACGCTGCGTTGATGTGTGGGCAAACTCCGTTGCAACGGGTGAAATCTACGAAATCGAATATCGTTTCAAGCGCGCGGCAGATGGAGTTTATCGCTGGCACCTGGGGCGCGCCGTGCCGGTGCGTGACGCCGAAGGGCACATTGTCAAATGGTTCGGCACCTGCACGGACATTGATGATCACAAGCGCGTCGAAGCGGAACTGCGTCAGATGCGCGAAGAGCTTGAGCAAAGAGTCTCAATCCGCACCGCTGAACTGACTTCCGCCAACGCAGCTTTAGTGGAACAGATTAATGAGCGCGAGCGGGCTGACAAGGCATTACGGGAGAGTGAGGAGCGATTCCGAGATTTATTCGAGAACGCTAACGACCTGGTCTATACGCATGACTTGGCAGGCAACTTTACCTCATTAAACAAGGCCGGTGAAACAATCTCCGGATTCACATCCGAAGAAGCGCTGAGCATGAATATATCTCAGATTGTTGCCCCGGAGTCGCGGGTATTTGCTCGTGAGATGATCTCCCGCAAAACCGATGAGAAATTAACGACTTTCTACGAGTTGGAGATAATTGCGAAAGAAGGCCATCGAATAAGGCTTGAGTTGAGCACCCGTTTGATTGAGGTCGGTGGGAAAATTGTCGGCGTGCAAGGCATTGGTCGCGACATCACTGAACGCAAGAGGATGCATGAGGAGTTGGAACAGGCGCGCGACGCGGCGCTGGAATCAACGCGCCTCAAATCAGAATTCCTCGCTAACATGAGCCACGAAATCCGCACTCCGATGAACGGCGTCATCGGCATGACGGGGTTGCTCCTTGACACGGAACTGACAGCCGAGCAAAGAGACTTCACCGAGACCATCAACGCGAGTGCCGATTCGTTGATGACGGTCATCAACGACATTCTCGACTTCTCCAAGATCGAAGCGGGCAAGCTCCATTTCGAGAAGATAGACTTTGATTTACTTCCAACGGTTGAGGGCGCGGTTGAACTCCTCGCTGAGCGCGCGCAGACCAAAGGTATCGAGATCGCTTCTTCCGTCGAGAGCGACGTGCCGGTCACTTTACGCGGCGATGCCGGGCGGCTCCGCCAGGTCTTAACCAATCTGATTGGCAACGCGGTGAAGTTCACCGTGGCGGGCGAAGTCGTTGTGCGCGTGGCGCGGCAGTGCGACACTGACACCCATTCGACCTTGCGCTTCGCCATCACCGACACCGGCATCGGCATTAGCGAAGAGTCGCGGCGCAATTTGTTTCAAGCCTTCGTGCAAGCGGACGGCTCGACGACGCGCAAGTACGGCGGGACGGGACTGGGCTTAGCAATCTCGAAGCAACTCGTCGAACTGATGGGCGGC
>JACCVS010000374.1 GCA_013698055.1 Acidobacteriota bacterium | reverse complement strand
CTCCAAAGCTCTCATGTGACCGGAATTTAGCGGGGCAGACATTTCAAGAATAAAGTCGGCGACGTTTGGCGACATGCCGATCTGCGTCAAGGCTGTTCGCACTTGCTCGTCCAGCAAATGTATATATGTCAGATCGGCCTTGCCAATCGCTTTACCGATAATTGCGGTCGCCTCACTCATGCTGAGGTCTCGCTGTCCGAGTAGTTCGTATCCCTTCGGTAACGCGGCGTGACAGCGGCGGCGAAGTGTGAAGGTGCTTTACGGATTCTTTGCGCGCGCATAGAATGCCGCCTCCATGAGCGAGCACGAGCCACCTGATTCCACTAATCCTTCTGAGATTGAAGCGTTGATCGCACGGCTCGAAGACGGGCAACTCGGTGCCGAAGATCGACGTTTGATCACTCGCCTGCTGCGTTTACTGTTGACGCTGATTCGTGTCGTCGAACAAAAGAACACCTCTATTTCGCGCCTCAAACGAATGTTGTTCGGGCCCGGTGCGGACACGCGCCCTGCCCGCAGCACCTTGTCTGCCACGCCACCTTCCAAAGATGAGCTGTCGGCTGAAGACCAAGCGTTAGCAGCAGCAGCACCGGATGCGCCGCAACCGCCGATAGAGGATCACGCTTCACGGCGCGGGCACGGCAGACAAGGTGCTGCGGCTTACACGGGCGCGCGCCGCGTCGTGTGTGCTGATCCCGCACTGCATCCGGGCGATAAGTGTCCGTCGCGTCAGTGCGGCGGTCATCTCTACGACACACAGAAGCCGTCGCTCTTCATCCGCTTGGAGGGACGCCCCGTGATTGCGGCGACGCGATACGAGCAACAGGTGCTGCGGTGTTCGGCGTGTGCCGAGCGTTTTACGGCACCGTTGCCGGAGGGCGTGCCTGCCGAAAAGTACGACCCGACGGCGGATGTTGCTATCGCGCTTTACAAGTATGGAGCGGGCATGCCGTTTTATCGGCAGGCGCGCGTGCAGGCGATGTGCGGCGTGCCCATCGCGGAGTCAGTACAATACGAGCGATGCGCGGGGGTAGCGCAGTGTGTGCGTCCGGTCTATGAAGAGATGGTGCGTCGGGCGGCGTGCGCTGAAGTGTTGCACACTGATGACACGCGGGTCGTGATTCTGGATTTACTGAAAGAGAACAAGCAGCTTCCGGTATCGGAGCGGCGCGCTATGCAGACTTCGGGCATCGTCGCGCGAGATGGCCAACGACACATCGCGCTGTATATGTCGGGGCGGCGCCATGCGGGAGAGAACCTCGCTGAGTTGTTACGCAAGCGACCAACAGATTTATCGCCGCCGATCCAGATGTCGGATGCATTGTCAGCGAATTGGACGGGTGAGTTTGAGAAGATCGTGGCGAAGTGTTTAGCCCACGCGAGACGACAGTTCGTCGAGTTGGAGACGGCCTTTCCACGTGAGTGCGCCCGCGTGCTTGATGCTCTAGCAGAAGTTTATCGTCATGATGCAGCGACGAAATTGATGACGGTCGGGGAGCGGTTGCGTTATCACCAACAGTTGAGTGACCCGGTGATGGAGAGCTTACGTGTGTGGATCGACGAACAGTTTAGCGAACGCCTTGTCGAACCCAATAGCAGTTTAGGAAAAGCTTTGACGTACATGCGCAAGCATTGGGGCGGGCTGACGAAGTTCCTCACGGTCGAAGGCGCGCCGCTCGATAACAACTTATGCGAGCGGGCACTGAGGTTGGCGGTACTCAATAGAAAGAACGCGCTCTTCTACAAAACCGAGCGCGGGGCGGCGGTCGGCGACGTGTTAATGAGTGTGATTAAGTCGTGCGCTTTGAACCATGTCAATGTGTGGGAGTATCTACTAGCGGTGGTCAAAAACGCGCGCTCGGTGGAACGCGATCCGACGGCGTGGCTGCCGTGGCTGTTTGTGATGCCGGAGGTGCGACAGCAGGCGGCATAAGCGAAGCGGAGTTGGCGTCGGAGGGGAGTCTGCGCCACGGTTCGGCAAAGCGCGCCCCATCGGGATGCCCGTTCATCAACAGCACCGAGAGTTGGTGGGCGGCCAACGGATGCAGCGATGCACCGGAAGCCTGCGGCCACCACGCCAGCCTCCCGCGCGAGAAGCGTTTGAGGCACAGCCAGAAGCCTTGCCCATCATAGATCAGCAGTTTGAGGGCGGTGCCTCGTCGGTTGCGAAACAGGAAGACCGTTCCGGAGAACGGGTCACAGTTGAGGCGGTTGCGGCAGAGAGCGGCGAGGGTATCAATGCCTTTGCGGAAATCCACCGGCTCATAAGCGAGCATGATCTGAAGTTGTGGAGGGAGTTGAATCATCACTTATTCACGAGCGCAGCAAACTGAGGCACAAGGCTTCGAGGTGTGCCGGGTCTGGTGAGGATAGATGAAGCGTCAAGCGCGCGCCATCAGCACGCTCG
>JACCVS010000419.1 GCA_013698055.1 Acidobacteriota bacterium | reverse complement strand
TGACTTGTTGGGCGGCGTTTAGCGAGAACTAAGTTTGCGTTTACTGTTGCGGGACGCGCGTTAATTGAGACGTAATAACCTGCCAACGCCCTCGCCGCTTCGTGTAAGTATCTGTATAGCGCATCTGCATTGTGCGCGTCTACCCGTTACGTTCCGTCGTCTGGATAAGACGCCCGGTCAGAATCACCGCCTCGCCTTCGACGCGAGACTGCACGTCTTCGGTCGAGAACTTCGGTGACGGGCGACCCGAATCTCGCGCCGATTTAAGTTGTGCTAAAATGTCGGCTTTGGTTTGCACCGAGCCGTTGGAAAACTTCAGCTTAAAGTCGTCGGACAAAATGCGGTTCATCGCTTCCGTGTCGCATTTTTCATAAGCATCGATCCACTCACGTTCCAATTTCCTCACTTCTTGCTCGGCTTGGCTTAACGGTTGTTCGTTCTGCGATTGAGTGTTCGGTTGATTGCTCGGCGGCACTTCACGTTTTAATTGCTCTTTCTCGCGGTCAACCCACTCAATCAGCATTTCGGAGACAACGCTCTTGGCGTCCCGTATAAACGTAATCTGCGCGTCGGCATTAAGCGCGAATTTGTCTTTGCCCATCGCTCGCAATGCCACTCCGCGCCCCCCGATGCGTTGGTAGTAAAGCCCGCCGTCACGCACGCTGATTTCTTTATTTCCATATTTGCCGACGTACTCCTGAAGCGCGGAGGGCGTAACTTGCGCCGTGTTTGCCGCGACATTGTTCGGCATCGCCGTTCCAAACGGCTCGCCCGCAAATTTGTTCGGCTCGATAATCATTTGCTTGCGCGAGTAATCGTAAATGACTTTGAAGCGTCGCAACACGCCGCTTCCCAGATTACCCTGTCGCCCGCCGATTCCCGCCGTTCCAGATGATTCGTCGGGGAAATCCGTCGGAACATCTTTGAGCATCTGACCGCCCAACTCAAAACTTTTTATCCGCCCGGCGTAACCCGTGATTTCGCCGCTTCCGCCCCTGCCCAGCACAGTTTTCCTCGCGCCTTCGGGTAGCAGGATTTCCGGCTTCGAGCCGACATCGAGCGACAGCGTATGGCTACCGCCCGTGTCAACCACAAGTTTGACCGGCACTTTTTTATCACCCGATAAAACGACATTCGCCATCGTATAAGGTCTGCCGCCATCGTCAAATGTCAAAGGCAAAACCGTTCCTTTGCCGGAGTATTTGTATTTGGCAGGGTCATGAAGTTTAATCGAGCGCTTTTCCCAATCAACCTCGACGACGAGCGTTGCAAAAACTATCCGCCCGATAACGCCGTCAATTCCGGTTAGCGACAGCGAACCGGACGACGATTTACGAACTGCCAATCTGCCATCAGAAAATTCAATGCCGCCGATATTAAAGCTGACGTTCTCCGCAATCGCAACTTCGCTGGTTACGCCGCCCCCGCCCGCGCCGCGCACCGGCATCGTTCCGGTAATTTTGAGATTGAGCGAAGCCGCCGCCTGTTCGTTGTAGAAACCTGTTCCCGACGCGCCCGAATCGAGAACAAAACGCAAAGGACGCGAGCCGTTGACGCTGACCGGGATGACCATCCAGTTACCTTCAACCTCAAACGGAATCTCGATAACACTCTTTCCCGCAGGAAAAGTCACGCTTGGCAAACGCACATCGGGCATCCGCCGCCGCTCACCTTGCGGAGTTTGCGCTGAAACAATTGTCGGAACAAAGCCAATACTGAAAGCAATAGCCAAAGCCAATTTATACAAGCTACTTCTTGAGAGCATTTGTTTATCTCCTGATTTTACGATTGCGTTAAGGCTACGAGTCTGCGCTTGAGTTATAGAAACCATCGTGCGATTAAGAGCAGATTTTGTTAAGACGAGGGAAGGAGTTTGCTAAAAATGTAAAATCCTCATCTAACAAAGTTATTCACTTTGGATAAGCATTTAGTTCCAAAAATTCTCTCAATCGAATTCTCGCGGTCAGATGGGGAGGCATTCAACGCCTGAATGGCACGGCTACCCGACCGCAAAATCTAACTCCGAAGGAAATATAAAAGTAGATGAGAGGCAAATTGGCAGGTAGTCCGCTCGACACGACTTGTTGGGCGGCAGTTGGCAGACGCGTATCACTCTAATAACCACCAGCCACCCAGCAACATCAGAATCAAGGGTGTGACTGCTATTCCGATGATGATAAGCAGCGTCACAACGCTAATGAGTGACCAAAGGATGAAAGCTGTGTTGTCGGCTAATGATGTCGGACGAAGCGGCTCATCCAGCTTGAGCTGTTGGCGAAGGTGGCCGACGTTTGCTGAGAGAAGTTCATCGTCGAAAGGCAGATGATATAGATTTGCGCTTTGCCTTCCTCTGAGAAAGGCTCTGTAAACACCTTGCGGATTGATCACAAGCCCCGCCGCGAAACCTGATAAGTTTAGCAGCCATGCCGCCAGGCTGCGTGTACACCCGGTCGCAACTTCCCACGCTCCGATTTCAGTCTCGCCGGCTAATGAAGTGCCGTACTCGGTCAGGATATGATGAAGGTCATGGTATTTGACGACCTTCACTCTGCCTTTGGTGTTCGGAAAGTAGAAACGTAACAGCCCGTATTCCACTTTGACCCATTTATCATCGTATCCGCCCCAGCCAAAGTTATTAACGGCAAAGTATTGTGTCCGGGCATCACGCAGCGTTAGCTCTGGGCTGTAGGCACTCATCTCTGATCTCCTGATTAGCGTTTTCTCGCGCGACAAATGTAGTACGTGCCAAACTGCGCTTCCTCATAATCAACATCGTCGGTCAATGCTCTCAACTCATCCCACGGACGAACGTCCGGATTTCCAAGCACCGTCAACTTGCTTGTCCACACCACGAACGGGTGAAGGAGCTTGCCGAGAATGCCGGATGGAAGTTTAGCGTCCATGATGACAAGGTAGATGCCTTGACGTAACTGTTTCCAAGCGTGGCGTAGCGCATCCCTGTGATGTGGGATGACAGCATACGAAAGACTGAAGATTGCACCATCAACAGGTTCGGGCAAAACGTAATCAGCCGCATCTGCCCGCATCAATTCAACATTATGCCATCCCGCTTGGGTGCATAGCTCCTCAGCTTCGGCCAGCATTCCTTCGGACAAATCAACGCCATACACTTGACCTTCTGCTCCTACCGCTTCCAGCAACGGCGCAAGATTTCTGCCTGTCCCGCACCCGACTTCAAGAACACGACTGCCGCGTTTGAGTTCCAAGCGGCTCACCGCTTTGCTCCGTATGCTACGAGGGAGCAAGAAAAGC
>JACCVS010000325.1 GCA_013698055.1 Acidobacteriota bacterium | reverse complement strand
TTCGGTCGCCATCTGAATGCCTCGCTGAAGCGACATCGGGTTTGCGCCTGCAGTCACATTCTTGATGCCTTCACGATAAATCGCCTGCGCGAGCACGGTGGCCGTCGTCGTTCCATCACCCGCCGTGTCATTCGTCCTCGTCGCCACTTCGCGCACCATCTGCGCGCCCATGTTCTCGTACTTATCTTTCAACTCGATCTCTTTCGCCACCGTCACGCCGTCTTTGGTGATGACGGGCGAGCCGTACTTTTTATCGAGCACGACGTTGCGCCCCCTCGGCCCCAACGTGACGCGCACAGCATTCGCCAGCGTGTCTACTCCCTTAAGCATCGCCGCCCGCGCCTCTTCCCTGAACTTCAACTGTTTCGCTGCCACTTTGTTTTCTCCTCTGAATAAGCATTCAGCTATCAGCTATCAGCTATCAGCTTTTTGTCTTTGCTGATGGCTGATGGCTGATAGCTGACCGCTGATAGCTAATCGCTTGTCTTCCGCCCAACCTGCACGCGCGCCGGGCGCAGCAGTCGTTCGCCCATTTTATAGCCACGACTGTATTCAGCCGTCACGATTCCATCGCGCGCCGGTTCGACCGCCAGGGTGTCAACCGCTTCATGCAACTCCGGGTCAAACTGCTCGCCGATTGACGCGAGAGGCTCTGCGCCGACAGCCATAACCGCACTCTCGAAATTGTTCAATGTCCCGCGCACGCCGTTCAACAAAGCCTCCAATCCACCACCCTGTTCGGCTGCTTCAATCGCGCGTTTAAGATTATCGCCGACGGGCAGGAGGGCGACGATGAACTCAGCCTTCTCACGACGAGCGCGCTCGTCTGCGGCGCGATTAAGTCTGCCTCTTGTCTCGTCTGTCTCGCGCTGCAATGTGGCGCGCAACTGCTCGAAACGCGATTGCACATCGGCAACCTTTTGTTCCGCTTCCAGAGTGCGCGCTTCCAACTGCTCCACATAAGTTGGCTTCGACCTTGGCGCTTCATCGGAGGCGTCATCGCTCGTCGCTTCGTTGTCCGGGTCGCGGTCGAGATAGATGCGACGACGGTCGGTCACGCGTATTTCATCATTTGAAGAAGACGCAGGCTCGCCCGCCCGTGCCTCTTCGGACACCTTGCTCTCTCGCATACGACGTTTTCTCTTCTCTCTACGGAAAGATACCATAATTGAAAGTAGGCAGAAGGCAGAAGGCAGTTAAAAGCAAAAGCTCAGCGCCGCAGATGCGCTTGTTTTTACTGCCTTCTGCCTACTGCTTACTGCCTACTGCATTTCATGCTGCTGCCGCAGCGTCTTCTGTTTTGAAAGCCATCTCGTCTCCGTTGGCGGAAACGGTGATTGTCTGTCCTGATGCAATCTCGCCGCGCAGCAGCTTAACTGCAAGCGGATTCTGAATGAGCGTTTGAATCGCTCGCTTCAAAGGCCGCGCGCCGTACTGCGGGTCGTAGCCTTCACGCGCCAAAAGCTGCCTGGCGGAATCGTCGAGCACAATCGTGATGCCGCGCTCGCCGAGCGTTGCGCGCAATCGCTCAAGCTGCACATCAATAATCTGCACGATCTGCTCGCGCGAGAGTTGATGAAAGATGACGATGTCGTCAATGCGGTTCAGAAACTCCGGCTTGAAGTTCAGCCTAAGCTCCTGCGTCACAGCCTCGCGTACTTGCTTCTCATCACCTTCCGCCGCCTGTATCTCGCGCGAGCCGAGGTTCGAAGTCATAATCAGGACGGTATTCTTGAAATCCACCGTGCGGCCTTTTGAGTCGGTCAATCGCCCGTCGTCCAAGATTTGCAGCAGAACGTTGAAGACATCCGGGTGCGCCTTCTCGATCTCGTCAAACAGTATGACTGCGTAAGGACGACGACGAACTGCTTCAGTCAACTGGCCGCCTTCCTCAAAGCCGATGTAACCGGGCGGCGCGCCGATCATGCGCGAGACCGCGTGCTTTTCCATGTACTCGGACATATCGAGTCGCACCATCGCGCGCTCATCATCAAAGAGAAACTCTGCGAGCGCACGCGCCGTCTCAGTTTTACCGACGCCCGTTGGCCCCAGGAAGATGAATGAGCCGACCGGACGGTTCGGGTCTTGAAGCCCGGCGCGGGCACGACGGACAGCATTGGCGACTGCTGTTAAGGCTTCGTCTTGTCCGATGACGCGCAGGCGCAAGCGTTCTTCCATCGTAACGAGCTTCTGCATCTCGCCTTCAAGCATCTTCGTGACGGGCACGCCCGTCCACTTGGCGACGACTTCGGCCACGTCCTCTTCGTCAACTTCTTCCTTGAGCATTACTCCGTCGCGCTGAAGTTCCGCGAGCTTCTGTTGCTCGGCTCCGAGCTTGCTCTCCAACTCTGGAATCTGGCCATATTGTAATTCCGCCGCTTTTGCCAGATCACCCGCGTTACGCGCCTGATCCAGTTGCAACC
>JACCVS010000322.1 GCA_013698055.1 Acidobacteriota bacterium | reverse complement strand
GCGCGCGAACGACGGGCGCAAAGCTAGTGGCGAAGGTGAAGAGGACGATGAGCGCGCGGATAATTCGCAGATGACGATTTCGCATAAGCATTTTGGTTTGTCGTATTGCTTCAGGCATTAAAAGGGGAGAAGAGTTGAAGACCTCCGCGCCTGTGTGTTCATACAAAAATTCAGGGAAGCGCAAACTTTAACATTTAGCGCGAACTTCGGCCACTCGTTTTTAGGCCTAATAGTTAAGTCACGTTGAGTTTGAGGTTTAGAGTTCAAGCTTTAGCTTGTTTGTCTGTGTCATCAGCAACCTAAAGGTTGAACTCTGAACTTATCAACGTTTACCGACCATCACGGGTTGCGTCCATGCGACTTTCCCGTTCGATTCAATTACTTTTGCGCGGACGTACACTTCGTCTCCACGAAAACGGTAGACAGCCGGGCTGGTGCTCACCTCGCTCAGCAGGCGTCCCCCTTTGCCGATGAACTGGACACGGTATTTGCTCCACCTTTCTTCGCGGATGGTGATCGTCATGCCCTGGTCATTCACCTGATAGTCAGTTAACTCCACTCCTGTCGAGGCATAGAAATCTCCTCTCTCCATCGCCTCCAGTATGGCCGCAGGTGAAAGCCGTTCGGCGCGCACCACCACCCACCCTTGCCCCGGTCGGGCAGCACTCTTATCCCAGGGTCGTTTGAAGATATGCGCGTCGTCCACGGCGATTCCGTAGAGGAGTTTGCCGCTGGAGAGGATCGCGTCCCACACCTCTTCGAGTCCGGGCACGCCACCGCCGCCATGATTGTTGGTCTGTGGATGACCGTTATAGATTTCAAAGAGCTTGTTATTCCTGACTTGTTTAAGCTCATCCGCCGTGATCGCCCACCTGAAGTTGGGATGATTGATATGCGGGACGCCCCGTGCCGCGCGAACAGCATCCACATTGCGCTGGATGGTTTCAAGCACGCTTTTCCCTCCCTGTGGCTCAACCAGTCGCTCGACATTGAGACCGTTGACGTGGATGGGTTTGTCACCGAAGATGTCCGTGACCTCTTCACCTTTGATAACGATGAACTTTTCGTCAGCGCCATGCAGCGCGTTGAGCCCGTCAACGCTTGTCAGAAAGTTGTGATCGGTGAGGACGAGGAAGTTGTAGGCGTTCTCGCGATACCAGCGCACCACGTCATCCGGCGTCGAGTCGCCATCGCTGTTCAGGGTGTGGGTATGTGTATTGCCTTTGTACCAGCGCGGTCGCGGCTGTTGCGGAGTGACTGACTGCTGCTGTGCCGGATGATCCAGACCAACTGCGAAGACAGAACAAAGAACGAGTAATGAAAAAATTGCGACTCGGGATTTGCACACTGAGAGTCTCCCCCTCATTAAGATAACGTGGCTAACGCCTGAGTTAACCTGCGCCGAGCATGAGGCATCCAAACTGCATTTGCAAACACGACGATGAAAGAGAAGCTATCGAGACGTCGGGTTGAATGGGTTGTTAGGTTTCTGCCTTCGCCGAATCATCTCTTCTCTATCCACTTCGTCAACAGGAACCGATCATGATCCTTATACCCTGCCTTCCGATATAACGCTTGTGCTATCGCGTTCGCTCTGTCAACTTCTAAATGTACTGCCTTGATATCTTCTCTGAGACAAACATCTTCGATCAAGCTCAGTGCCGATCTTCCCATGCCTCTGCTGCGATACGCTTCTCTGATATACAACTCATCAACAAGAGCATCTCGCCCATGAAATTCCAGACTGAAGCCGAAGGTGAGTACCACGTAGCCGACCACTTCTTCATCTAAATTAATAATGTAGACGACTCCGTAAATACTATTACTCAGAATATGTCGCAAGGCTCGACGCGCGACCTGCTCATCATAAGGAAGATGCTCAACCTCATAGAACTCTCGCATCAACTCAATAAGCAGATCGGCATCGGACTCGATTGCGAAAGTGAAAACTGGCTTCATATAGCTTCCGATCAAATCAAATGGAAACCTAACTATAATTGGGCTGCAGCCGCCTACTACTGTTTAGGCTGCCATCGGCAATTTCCACCAATTGCGATAGCAATATAATACACTTCACAGTCGAGGATTAACGCTATCTGCTGATGCCTCGTTAAGGTCTTAACCAGAGCGCCAGATGCTTAAATGTATAGCGAAAGGGCAAGAGGTTTTCATCCTCTTGCCCTTTCGCTGGAAAAACTTCTGCTTTCGCCAGATTGATAATTGTGGCGGCTTGCAGACTACTTTTTCGCCGCGTTAGCGTTTGTATTGCCGCCAGCCCCGACCTTAATCTGGTTCTGCACGCCCTTGTTGCCGCTGATGCCTTTAGCGATTGTGTCCGCCTTCTTCACTTGATCTGCGTTGGGAACCGTTCCGCGCAGGGTGATGGCGCCATTTTCAACATCCACGCTGATGCTGGATTCTTCAAGGTCGTCGGCTGCGAGCAGCGCGCCGCGCGTCTTCACCCAAATCCAGCCGTCCGTCAGGCCACTGCCTACCTTGTCGCCCAGGTCTTTAGCCTTCTTCCCGAAACTATCTTTCTCTTTGTCGTAATCTTCCTGGCTGATGTTGGCGTTGTATGCTCCCCGGTTGGCGTTTGCCTCAGAGTTGGTGTTCATCTGGGGGCTTGTGTTCCGGTTGGCATTGTTGTTGATGACGGTCGCGTTGGACGTGTTAGACTTGTTGTCGGTCGTGTCCCCACATCCGAACGTCAGCAGCGCGAGTGTCAAGCCCGCGATGAGTGCTGTCAATCTCTTCATAGTTGTAATCCCTTTCGTAGAAAATTCGCGCCAGTTCATTTGACGGAAGTTTGATTGCTTCATAGCAAGCCGAAATCGAGCAGGCTGCAACTCCGGAGCTTGCCCTGTGCTAAAGCATTAAGATTTGGTAAGGGGGCTTAAAGCAAGCGTATCATAAATCAGTAGTCCGGCGGGAAGCAAGAAAAACGGGCGACCTTGCGCGTGCAGGATCGCCCGTCGTAATGAAATTCGAATGTTGTCGGCTCTGACAGGTTAAGACTTTTAGGACTTCTTGCCAGCCGGAGCAGCGGCAGGTTTTTCTGCCGGGGCGGAAGCGTTCTTGTCATCCATTGCCATCTTGCCTGAAGCAGAGCAACATGCCGCGCCGTCACCGCCTTTGCTCGAACAGCAGGAGGATTTACCATCAACCATCGTCGAGCAAGCGCCGTCTTTGCCGCCGCAGCAGCCCTTCTCGCCGGGCTTGGTCGCGCAAGACATCCCCGCAGCCGAACATTTGCAGCCTTCTTTCGTGCCGCCCACTTCATCCGTCGCGTTGGCCTGAGCCTTGACCATATTCTCGTCGGCCTTCGGCGCAGTGGTCGAAGAGGACATGTTGGCCGCCTTGTTCATGTTCGAGGCGTTCGTCGAGTTGCTGGTATTGTCAGTCGTACCACAGCCCGCAAGCCCGAGGACGATTACAGCCAGAAGCGCCGCCAGTTTCATCTTCATTGATTATTCTCCTGTTATTGAGCCGAAAAAGTCTTGAAACCTCATCGCCTGTCCGGCCAGAACGAGCGAAACGGTTGCCCTGAGTCAATAATTGCCTGAAACTAAATAAAACGTTGAATCCAAGCGAGGCATTCCCTTAGGATGGCGGATGATAACTTAGTTCATAGGCGGCGCGCAAGTAATATTGAGACTCTTTTTACCGGATTTTATTTCAAGAAAATGAGACGTAGAGAATTTTTAACGCAGTGTGCGCTGGGGCTTGCTGCGCTTCATACTTATAGCCTAAAAATACCGGCTGCTGTCGAGCAACCGGAAAAAGCACCTTCTCGCCGAAAGAGAATCATAATCCTCGGGGCAGGACTGGCAGGATTGTCCGCCGCTTATAAACTAACGCGGGCGGGTCATGACGTGACGATTCTTGAAGCCCGCACGCGCGCCGGTGGCCGCGTCCACACCTTGCGCGAGCCATTCGCAGACGGCTTGCACGCCGAAGCCGGAGCGATGTTCATCCCGGAATCACATGACCTCACCATGCAATACATCAGGCTCTTTCGCCTTCCGCTCGTTGCTGTCCCCCGGCAGAATCTCATGCCCACGTATTATCTCCGTGGAAAGCGTTTCAATCCGGGGCAAGTGAGCGAGATCAACTGGCCTCTGGACTTATCGCCGGAGGAGAAGAGATTGGGACTCGGCGGGATGACGGAGAAGTACGTTATTCGAGTTTTGCAGGAGATGGGCGATGTGGCATCACTCAGTTGGCCGCCCGAAGAGTTAAAAAAATACGACCAAATGACTTACGCGGACTTCCTGCGGAGCCGGGGCGCGTCTGATGAGGCCGTGCGACTGCTCAGATTGAACGACGCCGATTTGACGGGAGACGGCGTTGACAGGGTTTCCGCGCTGATGGTGCTGCGCGAGGCTGCGCTCAATCTCAACTCGGGGCGGTTATTCACGCTCAGGGGCGGGATGGATTTGCTGCCAAAGGCTCTGGCCGGAAGGCTCAGCTCAAAGATTCGCTACGGCTCGCCGGTCGTTCGCCTTGAACATGACTTGCGCGGAGTGCGCGTGACTTATCTACAATCGAATACTCATGAAACTATCACCGCCGATTGTCTCGTCTGCACGATTCCATTCTCGGTTCTCAGGGACATTGAGGTCTCCCCGGCGTTTTCGCCTCAGAAGCAGCGAGCGATCAGGGAACTGCCGTACACTTCCGCAGCGCGCGTCTATTTGCAGTCGAGAAGGGAATTCTGGGTGGGTGAAGGATTGGGAATTTCCGCTTACACTGATCTGCCCGTGATGGCGATTGTTAATTCGACTCTTAACCAGCGGGGCAGGCGCGGCATCCTGGATTCTTACATGACGGGCGAACAGGCACGGCGCGTGACGGAGATGAAGGAAGCGGAGCGTCTCAGCTTCACGCTTGAACAGGTGGAGAAGGTCTATCCGGGGATTCGCAAAAACTATGAAGGCGGCACGTCCGTGTGCTGGGATGAAGACAGGTGGGCGCGCGGCGCTTATGCGTGGTTTAAGCCGGGACAGATGTCAGACCTTCTGCCGCACATCGCGCGACCTGAAGGGCGCATACATTTTGCGGGCGAACACGCATCGAGTTGGCCGGGATGGATGCAGGGAGCTTTTCAGTCAGGACACCGCGCGGCGCGAGAGATTAACGAAGCGATTTTATGATGTTGACTTGCCGCCCGGTTCGGCATACGCTTCCAACCAACCGGTCACAACTTGAAAACCGGTTTTGGATGCGCGCCTTGAGCGCTTCGCCTGTTATAATCTTTCAGCAGTAGAAAGTACCCTGTAAGTCCGGTAAATTTACGTTTCCCCTTAACATTAACGAAGGAGCTTTTCCGATGAAATCCACATTCATGAAGTCAGTCAAAGTCGTTGCCTTATCTCTCGCCCTCAGTTTGGGCGCATCCGGCGTCGTCTTCGCCAATGGCGCTGGTTCGTCTCCGGCCAAAGTTGCCTACAATGGCGCTGGCAGCGGCGCTGGCTCATCCAAAACCTGGTCTAAAAAGAAAAAGGCTAGAAGGCAGGTCGCCAAGAAAATCGCGAAAAAGCGCGCGAAGACTGCACAGCATTCAACCCACTGACAACTTCGCTCCTACAGCGATCCATCTGATTCCAGAGGCGCAGAGAATTTTTGACGCGGAGGGACGTGTTTGAGTTAAGGCTCAAATCTCTCTCTGCGTCGAACACTCTCTGCGCTCTCTTTTTCTCTGGCATTAAACCAAATACTCTTCTAAGCTGGGCTTCATCATGCTTAATTTCGTGCTGGAGAGCGCCAGCAATCTCATTCAAGCGCCGCATGAAGGAGCCGTCGAAGGCTCGATCATCAATGCCGTGCAATGGCTGCGATTGATCGTCGAAACGACAGGCGCGGTGATCATCGGTCTTGGGATTATCGCCGCCGGGTATCAATTCGTGCGCGCGTTGGTCCCGCCGCAGCTTGAAAGCTTCAACCGTGTGCGCCTCACGCTGGCACGCTTTCTGGCGCTCGCGCTCGAATTTCAACTCGCCGCTGACATCCTCTCAACCGCGATTGCGCCAAGCTGGGATCAAATCGGCAAACTCGGCGCTATCGCCGTCATCCGAACCTTACTCAATTATTTTCTGATGCGAGAAATGAGAGAAGAAAGAACTCAAGAAGGCAAAATTCAAGATTAGAAATGCAAAATGGAAGACCAAGCGCGAGCTTTTCGTCTTCCATTTCGCATTTCTAATTTTACACTTTTAATTATCCCACTTGACGCTGCCTTCCTTCGACGTGTCTATTTGCGCCAGTTCGCTTGAGCCGCCGTAGAAGAAACCTTTCATGTTGTCGAAAAGAATGCCGTGCGTGTCCGGGTTGGAAAGATCAAGCCCGAAGTGATTGATAAGCTGCGATTGTTTCTGAAGCCACTCAGCCCAGCAAGGTTGGCACATTTCCGCGCCGATCTTCTGTCCAAGTTCCGTCGGGACGGGCGCGTATCCAATCGGGGGCCGCTTCTGCCCGCAACGTGCGCACTTGATCTTGTCTGACATAACAATCTCCTTATGGTGAAACTATACGGATGCCCCGCTCGCGCGTGCAGTCTGATCGGATTGCGCTATCCGAATAGCCTCGATGACCTGATTATCTTTCGGACGAAAGAGCGAAAGCGGTTGAACCTGGCGATGCCGCACGATGCCGTGAGCGTCTATCACGATGACGGCGCGAGCGGAGCGCCCCGGTATCCATGAGCGAACGCCATAGAGGCTCGTCACCTTGCCGTCGGGGTCAGCCAGCAGGCGAAAGGGAAGCTCGTGGTTTTCGCTGAACTTCCGGTGCGATTCGATTGTGTCGGTCGAGACACCGACGATCTCCGCGCCCGTCGCAAGGTAATCATTCCAGCGGTCGCGGACAGAGCACATCTGTTTTGTGCAGACGGGCGTTTCGTCGCCCGGATAAAAGAGCATCACAACCACCTGGCCGCGCTTCTCAGAGAGACGCCACTCTTCGCCTCGCTCATCCTTCATGGTGAAGTCGGGTGCCTGTTGGTCAACCTGTGTTCCGATGGGCCAGCTCATATTAGTTTTCGCTCACGACGCTGGGTTGGCGTCCGTGCGCTTGCCTCTCCCTCGCGCTTGATAAATCTCCGCCATCAGCGGAAACTTTCATTTAATGCGTAAGTTCTATATAACATCGCCAC
>JACCVS010000318.1 GCA_013698055.1 Acidobacteriota bacterium | reverse complement strand
CGCTCGACGTGGCGTGTGGAACAGGCGACCTTTCATTCGCATTGGCGGAAAAGAGTGGAGCGCGCATCGTCGGCACAGACTTTTGCCGACCTATGCTTGAGATAGCCGCGCGCAAGTCTCTGGCGACGAATATGGCGGAGATTCCGTTCATCGAAGGCGATGCGCTCAAGCTTCCCTTTGCGGATTGTTCATTTGACGCCGTCAGCATCGCATTTGGCCTGCGTAATTTGTCGAGCATCGAAACTGGTTTGAAAGAGTTGTGGCGGGTCTTAAAGCCGACGGGTCACGTGGCGATTCTCGAATTTTCGACTCCCGTCGTTCCCGGTTTTAGAGGTCTTTTTCAGTTCTACTTTACTCGGGTGCTGCCGCGAATTGGCGGGATGATTAGTGGTTCACGCGGCGCTTATGAATATCTTCCTGACTCCGTCTCGCGGTTTCCAGATCAGAGGCGGCTCGCTGCAATGATGCGTGATGCCGGGTTCGACGGGGTCGAGTACAAGAATTTGACGGGCGGGATTGCTGCGCTTCACATGGGGACGCGCTCCTGCTGAAATCTCAAGATTGGTTGCATCGTTGCAACCAACTCATAGCCTGAAGGACGCGCCTGTCTCTCTCATGCACGGTTGTCGGGGCTGTTGCATGAATCGAGCGTCGCGCACTCCTTCAGGCTACGTCTTTTTGAAAAGCAGAAGTCAGAATTCAGGAGTCAGATATAAAAACAACAGCGGTTCTCCGCCTTAATTATTCTGAATTCTGACTCCTGAATTCTGTTTTTCTGTCCCTTCCATCTGCCTTTCTGCTATTATCCGCCGCAGACTTTCTATCTAAAGTTTCAGGGAACGAAGTTTCGACACGCGTGCCTTCGCAAGATCACAACATGACTGACGTGCCGGAGAGCACAGCTTCAGCCAAAAAGCGCTCTGCATGGTCTTCGATCAGACGTAAACTGCTCGGCGCATTGCGTCGGATCGTGATGCTGATTCTGGTCGTCTTCACGGTCGTCTCCATTGTCACCCTGTTGATTGAGGCCGTGCCGGGCAAGCCCGCCCTCGCGATTCTCGGCGAGAACGCCACGCCTGAGCAGATCGCAAATTTTGAGCAGAAGCACGGACTTGACCGGCCACCATTCTTCTTCTCTTTCCCACGCGACGATAAAGGTGAGAGACATTTCGAGTGGCATGGCTGGGATAACCGTTACGTGGAATACTGGCGCAATCTACTGCGCGGCGACATGGGGCTTTCATTTCGCGGCGACCGTCCCGTCCTTGATCTCATCTTGGAACGCTACCCGGCGACAATCAAACTCGCGCTCGCGGCGATGCTCATAGCCGTCTGTATAGCGATTCCGTTAGGCGTGTTCGCCGGAAAGAACGGCGGTACCTGGATAGATAACGTCTCTTCGGTCGTCGCGCTCATCGGCATCAGCCTGCCGGGCTTCGTCATCGGGCCTCTGCTCGTTTATCTTTTCGCCGTCAAGCTCGGATGGGTCAGTGCCTCTGGAAATCAATATCCGGAGGACATCATCCTTCCCGCGATCACACTGGGCGCAGCGCTTTCGGCAATCCTGACGAGGATGGTGCGCTCCTCCGTCATCGAAGAACTGAATGAAGATTACGTCAGGACAGCGCGTGCGAAAGGTTTAAGCGAGAGAAAAGTCATCTACAAGCACGTGCTGAAAAACGGCCTGATCCCAGTAGTCACGATTTTAGGCTTGCAGCTCGGCGTGCTACTGGCAGGGGCAATTATAACTGAAAAGATTTTCGTCTGGCGCGGCATTGGCACGCTGTTGCTCGAAGAAGGCATCGGCAGCCTCGACTATCGCGTCGTCCAAGGCTGCGTGCTCGTCATCAGCATCACCTACATCGCCGTCAACTCACTGACCGACGTGGTCTATCGCTTACTCGATCCGCGAATCAGGGTCTCCTGATTGCGAAATTCGGATTGCGGAATTCGGATTGCATATTGAAGACAGGACGGTAAATGCAGATGAGATGAAGAAAAGGACGAGGGCTTTCACTCTCAGAATCATCCGTCTCGCAGAGGCATTGCCGAAAACTAAATCCGCCGAAGTAATAAGCAAGCAACTATCAAGATGCGGCACATCCGTTGGAGCAAATTATAGAGCCTCGTGCAGGGCAAAATCGCAGGCTGATTTTATAGCCAAGATGGGGATCGTCGAAGAAGAAGCTGACGAAACCGTCTACCGGATAGAATTGTTAGTCGAATCGAGTCTGGTCGAAATGGATCGCGTGAGTGATCTCTTGGACGAGGCTGACCAACTTGTCGCTATAGTCGTTTCTTCTATTAAAACCGCGCGGGAAAATAAGCAATGAAAGAACCCCCTAAACTCGCAATCCACAATCCCCAATCCGCAATCCGCAATTGATATGAACCGTCTCTCTATTTTTGGAATTATCGTTGTCGCCATTCTGGTGCTGACGGCTCTCTTCGCGCCCTTGATTGCGCGGCAGGATTACGGGACAACACATTCGGAGATACGCTACCAGCCGCCATCGTCGGAGCATTGGTTCGGGACAGACGCAACCGGAAGAGACGTTTTCTCGCGTGTGGTTTACGGCGCACGCATCTCTTTGCAAGTAGGCTTTATCGTCGTCATCATTTCCGCGCTCGTCGGAACGATCCTGGGAGCGCTTTCGGGGTTTTACGGCGGATGGATTGACCGCTTCGTTTCAGGCTATATCTTCAACGTCTTTCTGGCTTTCCCCGGACTACTTCTAGCCATTGCGCTGGTGGCGTTTCTCGGCAAAGGGCTTGATAAATTGATTCTCGCGCTCTGCGTCATCGGCTGGGTCGGGTACGCGCGACTGATACGCGGGCAGGTGCTGAAGGTGCGCGAGTATGATTTCGTGCAGGCGGCGCGGGCGCTCGGCGCGGGTAACTTGCGCATCCTCGCCGTTCACATTCTGCCGAACGCGATTCAACCCTTGATCGTGCAGGCCAGTCTCGGCATGGCGGGCGCAGTTCTATCAGAAGCCTCGCTCTCTTTTCTCGGACTCGGCGTGCAGGAGCCTACGCCCTCTTGGGGCAAGATGATTGACGAAGCGCGCGGGATGGAGACTGCCCCTCACGCTTTGATTTTCCCGGCAATCGCCATCGCGCTGACCGTTCTCGCTTTCAACTTCATTGGCGACGGGCTACGCGAATATCTCGACCCACGACAGCGCAAGCGTTAAGCGAAGAATGAACGTGACTCAAGCTCAAACGCTGCGTGAGAACGTTGTCATCTCGATTGACTGCCTCTCGAAAACCTTTCCCATTCCGCTCGCGGGTCTCAAACAATTCTTTCATCGTCCTGTCAAGCCTCCCGTCGAGGCATTGAGCGAAGTTTCCTTCGACGTTCACGCAGGAGAGATTTTCGGTCTCATCGGGCGCAACGGCGCAGGAAAAACGACGCTGACCAAGATCATCGCCACTCTCGTTCAACCGACCTCGGGCAGCGTGACTGTCAATAATTACGACAGCGTGCGCGACGACAAAAAAGTTCGCGCGCAGGTGGGGCTGGCGACCGCTGAAGAAAGGAGTTTTTACTGGCGGCTGACAGTCGAGCAGAATCTGATGTTCTTCGCGCGGCTTTTTGGTTTGAGCGACATGCTCGCCCGGCGGCGCATTATCGAGCTTGTCGAGCAGTTCGAGTTGAAGGAAATTGTTAGCCGTCGCTTTGGAGAGCTTTCGACAGGTAACAAGCAACGCATGGCCTTCGCACGCGCAATGCTTGCTAAACCGCCCGTTCTGCTACTGGACGAGCCGACGCGCTCGCTTGATCCGCTGGCTGCCGCGCGGATGCGCTCGCTCATCAACCGACTCGCGGGCGGCGACCCGCCAGTGACGATTCTCCTGACCTCGCACAATCTGGCCGAAGTCGAAGAACTATGTGCGCGCGTTGCCATCATCGGTGGTGGGCGGATTCACGCGCTCGATACACCGAATAATCTGCGCGCCACGCATCACCAGACCGAGCGCGTGCAACTCACAGTCCAGGGTATCTCGCGCGACCGTGCCCAGAGCCTCCTGACTTCAGAGCTAAATGATCTTGAAATCAAAGAGCAGGGAGAAACGCTTCATCTCGCTTTCACGCGGCGTGCTGAGGATGATCTTTTAAACTCTACAATTC
>JACCVS010000244.1 GCA_013698055.1 Acidobacteriota bacterium | reverse complement strand
GCCACCGCCGATCAGCGAGAGCAGCACACTCTCCGTCAGGAGTTGGCGGATGATGCGCCAGCGGCCCGCGCCGAGCGCGGTGCGAATCGCCACCTCCTTCTTCCGCGACGCGGCGCGCGCGAGCAGGAGGTTCGCGACGTTGGCGCACGCGATGGCGAGCACGAAGCCGACCGCGACCAGGAGCACGAGCAGCGAGGTCCGCACGTCATTAACGAGAAACTCGTGCAGCGGCGTCAGCGCCGCACTGTTGCCCTGCATCCCGTACTGCGTCGCGATGCGCTCGGCAATGCGGACGATTTCGGCGCGCGCCGCCTCGACTGTCACGCCCGGCTTCATGCGCGCAATCGCGTAGATGCCGGGGTGGCTCCCGCGCTCCTTCATCTCGTCGGCGCGCAGGCCGATGGGCACGAACACGTCGGTCGGCGTTCCGAAACGATAACCCTCCGGCAGCACCCCGATAACCGTGTGGCTCTCGCCGCTCAGCGATAATTGCTGGCCGACGATTCCGGTCTCCGAGCCGAAACGGCGCTGCCACAAGCCGTTGCTGATAAGGCAGACACGGGTTCCGCCGGGGCGGTCTTCGTCAGCTATGAAGCTGCGACCAAGCGCGGGCTTGACGCCGAGCAAATCAAAGAAGTTCGCCGACACGGCTCTTCCCGATAAACGCTCCGGAGCGTCCGCACCCGTCAGATTAAGGCTGCGGAACTGCGTCGCGGCGATTCCCGAAAACACTGTGTTCTGCTCGCGCCAGTCGAGGAAGTTCGGGTACGAGATAGACATCTGCGGCACTTGCGGACTGTCTTCCGAAAGCCAGGCCAGTCTGTCCGGGTCGTCGTAAGGCAGCGGGCGCAGGAGCGCCGCGTTGACCACGCTGAAGATCGCAGTGTTGACGCCGATGCCGAGACCCAGCACGACGATGATGACCGCCGTCACAGTCCAGTTCTTCAACAGCATCCGCACCGCGAACCGTATGTCTTGCCACAAAGTAGTCATCGCAATATCTCCCCATCAACGAATTCGGATGGCGCGACCGCGCCTCATCTAATTGCCGCCTTGTGCTAATCCCGCGCGGCTTCGCAAACGCCCGCCCCGAAGCCGCCCTTGAACCAGCCGACACAGTTAAGCGACTGCGCGCCACGCGCGAACCGGAAGCGCACGGGCGCGCCGTCTGAGAAGACCTCCGCCTCTGTCAGTCCCCGCAATTGCTCGGTCGGAACCTCTGAGGAACGACCGCCCCCGTCTTCGCCGCCTCGCCGGAACATCCAAACCCTCTGCGCCGTGCGCCCGTCAAACTTAATCAGCCACTCGACGGAGCGACCGCCCCCGTCTCCATCAGGCAGGTGCTTGAGGAACTCGACTGGCATCTTGAACATCCGCACGTCGAACAGGCGGCCGAGCGGCACGTTCCCATAACCTTGCGACCTTAGCTCACGGATGAAGTCAAGCGTGACGCCGTGAATCTTCATTGAGATCAACTGCTCAAGCGGCACGCGGTCGTAACCGAGCAACTTCAACTCTTCGATGAAGCGCGGCGTCACACCGTGAATTCGCATCGAGATGAGTTGGTCGAGCGTCGGTCGCTCGTAGCCAAGCGCCGCGAGCGTCTTGACGAACTCTACGTTCGCGCCGTGAATTCGCAAGCTGATCAGTTGCTCTATTGAGCGCAGCTCATACCCGAGAGACCTCAACTCCTCGACGAAGCGGAGGCTCGCGCCGTGGATTCGCAACGAAATTAACTGTTCGAGCGTGGGACGCTCGAATCCCGCCGCCATCAGCGCACGGACGTATTCGGCGCTCGCTCCATGCTTTCGCAGGCTAATCAGTTGGTCAATTGAGCGCGGCTCGTAGCCGAGCACCTTCAATTCTTTGACATACTCCACGCTCATCGCTTGAGTGTTCATCTGTCCCATCTGCTCCGGCGTCGGCGTCTCGATGCCCAGCGCGGTGAACTCCGCCGCCACATCGCCGCCGAAGCTGCCGATGGCGAACCCAAAAAGGTTTCGCTTCAATGCTTCCCCATAGCCGTTCTGCCGCATGATCGCGATGAAATCTTTGTCGGCGGTGAAGGTGAAAGCTCCAGACCCTTTGCCCGCCGCGAACGAGCCCTCGAAATCGAATGTGCCTGCCGGGCGGCGCAACTGAAACCTCACGCGCTGCCCCGCCCCTGAAAGGATTTGTTCGCGGCTCAGTCCCGTCAGTTCACCGATCCCGACTTTGAAATATCGGGTGTCCCTGCCGCCGCCTCGCGGAGTGCGTGTTAGCGCGGTGCTCAGATTTTCACCGCTATCAACCGCCTCGATGATCCACTGACCTGTGATGGTCTTCTCTTGCGCGTCGCCGGTGAGTTGATCCCGCTGCCGCGCCGCGGGCGATGGGGCCGTTGCGTGCGTTAACCCGGCAATGAGTAGAAGACAGATTGCGCCTGCCAGCGTTATTGCGCGCTGGCGAAGCAGAGTTGCCGTATTTTCGTCTTTCATATCGCTTCCTTTATCCACTCGTTTCAATTCATCACGTAGCAAGCAAGCGTGCTTTGGGTGCGTTCCATTACGGCTGTTTCTGTAATGTTTCAAGGAGCATTATCCAACGTCCCTTCCAGCCCTCCTCCTTCCCAGTTTCGATAAGTTTTTTGAGAGCGGCAATTTGTGCTGCCTTGAGTGCTTGTTCTTCCGAAACCTCAACGTCCGGCTTCACGCCAAAGCCTTCCCAGTTTGTCTTACTAATCGGATTGATTGCGCGACCGGTAGGTATGAATACCTGGAAGTGTTCATTGACGCGAACAGTCCCTCCCGGATTAGCAGCACCGATGGTAGTTTCCCCGATGATGGTGGCGCGTTTGAGTTGCTGGAGGTCGTAAGCAAATTCTTCGGCTGCCGAAGCGGTTCGTTTGCTTGTTAAGACATACACGTCTCGACCGGCGTACCGTTTGCCGGGAACATACGGTAGCGTCCAGAACTGTTGAGTTTGGTTCGTCGGTCGATCATAAATGTCGCTGAGATGGACGGGCGCGTCCTCGAAGAGATAAGTTGAAAGCAAAGCAACCATTTCAGGGACGCCGCCGTTGCAATTGCGTATGTCAATAATTAATGCGTGAGTATTAGACACGAAACCCAGGGCAGCGGCGGCAGTGTCTCCGCCGAACTCGGGGTCAACAAACAAATCCACTCGCAGATAACCGATGTTTCCGTCCAGTCGCTCGACCCTCTTGAATCCATGATTGATCGAGCTGCTCTGAATTAGAGCGGCGCGGCGGAAATCTCTGAGCTGTTCGGCGGAGGGTGCGGATCGTGTCACCGACAGAGGTCTCGGCTCGTAATTGAACAGAACATGTAAATGCTTGTCGCGGCTGATCTCCTGTAAATGTTTGGTGAGCGTCTCGGCGAGCGCGGCGGCACTGGTAATTTGGTCATACTCTCGTCTTTGCAAGCGTTGGCGCACAGCCGCCTCCATTTGCCTGGCTATTTTCGGGAAAACATATGAGTCATTAAGACGGTTAAGAGTCCCTTCAATGACCTGGGTGCGCGTGGCAGCATCAATGATGATGTCCGGCTCATTGCTTTTTGATTGAGCCAGGCTCTGACTGGGCATTAGCAGTCCTGTTGCTGTTATTACTGCGCTTAGCAACAAATAAATTGAAAATCGGCGCATCTTGTAACTAAACCTCTCATTGACAAATTTTGAAGATAGTACTTGGATCGCCCATCGAGACATGCGTCGGCGGGGCGGCGCTTCCTTGCGCGACGGCGGGAGATAAAATTCCGCCGCTCACGGCGCAAACCATTAAAGCGCCCGCGACCTTGAATATTGCTTTCATCATTTCAACCTTTTCATACTCGTGTATTGCTTCGTTCTTATCACCTTTGCTTCTCACTCATACCGGAGCGCTATCATCGGATCAACTTTCGTTGCGCGCCGCGCAGGAATATAGCTCGCCAGGAATGCGACCACCGCGAGCAAGAGCGCAATGCCCGTGAACGTCACAGGGTCGGTCGCGCTCACGCCGTAGAGCAGGCTTGCCATGACGCGCGTTAAGGCAAACGACGCGGCGAGACCCGCCGCGATGCCTAAGCCCGCGAGCATCATGCCCCGCCCGACAACGAGACGGAGTACGTCTTTGGTCTGCGCGCCGAGCGCCATGCGGAGACCGATCTCGTGTGTGCGTTGCGTGACGGCGTAAGACATCACGCCATAGATGCCGATGCTCGCGAGGACGAGCGCGAGTGCTGCGAAGACGCCGAGCAATGTCATCTGGAAGCGGCGCGGCGCGACCGACTGACTGATGCGCTCGTCCATCGTCTTCACTTCCCAAATCAGCTGATCTTTATCAACGCCTTTGATTGTGGCGCGCACTGTGGAAGCCAAAGCTGCCGGATTGGCGTTCGCAGAGCGCACGACTAAATCCATCTGGCGATCCGGCATTTGGAAGAACGGGTTGTAGTATTCCGGCTGCACTTCTTCGTCCAGGCCGTTGTGCCGCACGTTGCCGACGACGCCGACGATCTCGCGCGACGGAAGCGGTTCGTTTGTCACATCGTCGTCCAAAATGATTCGCTTGCCGACCGCTTCTTCGCCCGGGAAGTATCGTTTGGCTAAAGCTTCGTTGACGATGATGACCGGTGGGGTGTCGTCGCGGTCGCGCTCGGTGAACGAGCGCCCGCGCTGAACGGGGATGCTCATCGTGCGGAAGTAGTCGGGTGTGACCACGGAATTTCGCGCTGCCGTCCGCGCGCCCGGAGCGGCGGGCGGACGCCCCTCGATATTGAAAGTGTTGAGCCTGTCGCGCAGACCGAGCGGCAGCAGATTAGTTATGGCGACCGCTTCGACGCCGGGCAGCGCCCGCGTGCGAGTCATCAGTTCTTGAACATACGTCGTCTGCTGTTCGGGTGTCGGATACTTCGATCTCGACACGGGAAGCGTCACGCTTAACACGCTTCCCGCTTCGTAGCCCGGACTTGTATCGAGCAATCGCACAAAGCTCTTGATTAAAAGCCCTGCGCCGACGAGCAGCACGAGCGATAAAGCGATCTCTGAGACGACCAGCAAGCTTCGCACACGGCTGCGACGTGCGCCTTCGGTCGAACCCCGGCTCCCTTCTTTGAGCGATTCGTTGAGATTTGTCTTCGACGAATTAAACGCGGGCGCTAAGCCGAAGATGATTCCCGTCAATGCCGACACCGCGAGGGTGAAGCCGAGCACGCGATTATCAAGTGCGATTTCACCCAAACGCGGAACGCTCGCCGGGCTTGCGGCCACCAGCAGATCAATGCCCCACACGGCGAGCAACAATCCGAGCGCGCCGCCAGCAAAAGAGAGCAACAGGCTCTCAGTCAAAAGTTGGCGCATGATGCGCCCACGGCTCGCGCCGAGCGCCGTGCGAATGGCAGTCTCTTTATGACGCGAGGCCGCCCGCGCCAGCAACAGGTTGGCGACATTGGCGCACGTGATGAGCAGCACGAACCCGACCGCTCCCAGAAGCACGAGCAGCGCGGGGCGAATGTCGCCCGTGACATCTTCATGCATCGAGATGAGGCGCGCGTGCCAATTCGTGTTGGTCGCCGGATACTGCTGCGTCAAGCGATTGGCGATGGTTTCAATCTCCACCTGCGCTTGTTGCAGCGTCGCGCCAGGCTTGAGGCTGGCGACAATGGGCATGGAACGGTTGTCTCGATTCCCCATCGCATCCGCGTTGTACCGCGCCATCTCGGCTGTGAACGGCATGTAGTAATCCGATTTCTCAGCCTGCACGGGGAACTTGAAATCAGGTGGCATGACACCGATCACCGTCATACTGCGCGCGCCTAATTTGATTTCGCGTCCGATGATTTCCTTGTCGCCGCCGAAGCGTCGCTGCCACAGCCCGTAACCGAGAACGATGACAGAAGGCTGCCCCGCTTGATCTTCTTCAGGCGTAAAGACGCGACCGAGCAAAGGCTTGACGCCGAGCATGGGAAAGAGATCGGCGGAAACATCCGCGCCGAAAATACGCTCGGGCTCTTCGCCGCCGCTCGTCACCACTGTGCCGTTCGTGCTGTATGAGGACACATACTGCAAACCCTGGGCCTGGTCTTTGTAATCTTTGAAATCGGGAAAGGAGAACGGCGCTTTATCCGGCACACTGTTGTTACCGTCGCTCGAATTCTCTGCGTAGATCACCACCAGCCGATCACCGTTTTCAAATGGCAACGAACGCAGCAGCACCGCGTTGACGACGGAAAAGATCGCCGTGTTCGCGCCGATGCCAAGTGCCAGAGCCAGCACCGCAATGAACGTGAAGGCGGGATTCTTCAACAGCATCCTCACGCCGTATCGCATGTCTTGCCACAGTGTCTTCATCGCTCACCTCACTTCGTTTATTCGTTTCTTAGCGCGACCATCGGGTCAACCTTCGTCGCGCGTCTGGCCGGGATGTAACACGCCAGCAGGGCGACCACGGCGAGCATCAAGGCAACGCCCGCGAACGTCGCCGGGTCGGTAGCAGAAACGTCGTAGAGTTGACTTGCCATCGCGCGCGTTAAGGCGATTGAGCCAGCCAACCCTATTCCCACTCCGATGAGCGCGAACATCATTCCCTGCCTGACGATGAGCCGGAGCACATCCCGCTTCTGTGCGCCCAAAGCCATGCGGACGCCGATCTCGTGCGTGCGTCCGGCGACGGCGAAGCTCATCACGCTGAAGACGCCGAGAGCGGCGAGCAGGAGCGCGACCGCCGCGAACACGGCGAGCAGCCATGTACTAAAACGTTGGCGCGTGATTGAGTCGGCGAGCAGTCCGCGCAAAGCTTTTACTTCGTAGATCGGTTGGTCTTTATCCACTGCCTGCACGCCGGAGCGCAACGCTGCACCGAGACTCGTCACGTCATTCGTCCTGCCGCGCGCAACGAAAAACATTTCGCCAATCGGGACCTGCAAGTAAGAGACGTAGCCTTGTGGCTCCGCATCGCGGTCGAGGCGTTCTTGCTTCGTATCGCCGACGACGCCAACGA
>JACCVS010000221.1 GCA_013698055.1 Acidobacteriota bacterium | reverse complement strand
GGGTTGTACATAGAATAATCGTTGAACTTTATCATCTCCGCGTATTGCTCGAACTTGGGCAGGAAATTCACCTTCGGCTCAGTCTCAAGGTAAGGACTCATCCAACTGAACATGGTGGCATCATCGGCCATGAAATCAGCGAAGAATGCCTTGTCCTTGCGCTGCCATGCTTCAAACGAACTTTTCTCGCGAGCGATGATTGAAGCGGCGATGGCCTGTTGATTGGGTTCAGCGGATGTGCCCTTCGTCATAAAGAAAATCCCGCTGGCGAGAACGAACAGAATGACTATCAAACTGAGCAATTGCTTTTTCATGGTTTCTCCTTGAATAGAGTTATGGTGTTAGCCCGGAATAGCCGGACTCGGAATCTTCATCTTGCGAGGGATAAATATTCAGCGAGGATTTGTGCGGCAAGACCTACGCCCCGCCGCACACTTTTATCTGGCCCGGCGCGCGGGGACGCCCGATAACGGCCTTGAGAATTTAAGCGCCGCTCAACTTGACCAGTGAAATGGTCGCGCCCGTCGGATCGTTGATGACGCAGAAGCGGCCTACATTGGGAATGTCCATTGGAGGCACGCAGACCTTACCTCCAAGCTCTTCAGTGCGCTTGGCCGAGGTGTCGACATCGTCAACAGCCACGTATGACACCCAGTGTGACGGCATATCGCCCCCACCACACTCTTCAGTTATCTGGTACATCCCGCCGATGTGCTTGTCGCCAACGACGATCTCCGTATAGTTCATGCCTGCGGCCTGGCTCCCCGTGAGCTTCCAGCCCAGAAGTTCTGTGTAAAACGTCTTCGCCGCCTCAACGTCTTTGCTCGCAAGCTCTGCCCAGCAGATCGTGCCGTGCGGGATTGCTTCATGGTTTTGGGGTTCCTCAGGTGCGGTTGCGATTGCGGTCTGTTCTGACATGGCTTATCTCCTCTGAAAGTTAAAGTTTAGAAGAACTAATCCAACGGAAAACATTGTTTCAGTCTGACCTGATGAAAGATCGGACGGGCGAGGTATTTGAATGAAAAGATATTTGACTCGGGCTTCGTTCGGGAGAATCTGAAAATAGAAAAGGTGAGTTCGGTCCCTCCCGGTAACTCACCCTTTCAAACCCACCCCTTGCTCGTTCATTGAGAGGGACCGTTTCTTAGCTTTGATAATTCACCCGGCTCTTAGTGTGCTGCGAGCCATTCGTTGAAAACTTCAGATTCTTCCTGCTTGCCGCTCCAGCGAGCGCGGTTCTTGCCCGTCAAGGCAAGCACCATCGCCTGATGCTGTCCGGCGCGGTCGCCGAGGCGCTCGAAGTAGTTGTAGAGACGGTCAATCCGCCTGATGGATTCGCGCGCCGCTTCAGTTGTCTTGAACGACAGCACGTTGCGGAAGAACCGGGAATAGATGTTCTGTTCGCGCGCCGTCGTGGTGTAAAGATCGAAGTAGCCCGTGATCAACCCCGCGCCCTGCAAGACCTGGGCGACGTAACTTGGTCGCGCGGCGACCCGGCGCACAATCTGCGCGATGTCGGTCACGCCGCTCGCATAGATCGCGATGATCTGTTCCTTTTTGGAACGAGGCTCTTCATTCGTCTCAGTCTCGTCGTGCGGCCTCTCCTCGATGAGTCTTCGCTGCGGTTCTTCCGCATATTCGAGTTCCAACGCCAGTGGCCGCGTGTGTTGCTCAATCATCTCTTCAGTCGTCATTGTCTTTGCACCTCCCGAAAAGCAGTGGTCGGTAGTCAATGGTCAGTGGGCAGTTAAAGGCAAAAGCTAGACGCTGCTTTTCGTCCGTTCTTTACTGACCACTGGCCGCCGACCACTGACAACTATTTCTTAGCTCGCGCGGCGCATTCCGCTGGCGGCTTCCTGCTGCAAGTTCTTCAGATGGTCTATGAAGCTGCTGGCTGCGCGCATCGAGAGTTCATCCGTCTTGCAGCGAAGCACAGACTGGCACTCTTCCTCGACATCCACGCCAGCCTCGCGCGCGAGAGCGCGGATCATACCGAGCTGCTTCGGGGTGACGAGATCGGCCATGGACTTAGCAAGCGGGTCACGCGGGAACTCGCTCTGGGGCGCAGTGCCCTCTCTCTCGATAACTTCAGACTCGCGTTGGTAAAGCTCACGCGCGATGCCGAATTTGACCGCCGCGCGCTTCAGAGCGTCGTGCTCGGCTTTCTTAATTCCCATCTCGCTTTCGGCTGTGCCTGTGCCCACGCCTTCGCGCGTTACGCCGTCAATGGTGATGGCGGCGGTGACGGCGACCATGTCACCGATCTGCGCGACATTGCGAACTGCGTGCTGCCAGGTCGGCGCGATGCGGTCGAGAATGTCAGCGACCGCGTGCCACTCGACGTACTCGACCATGTGCGTGTTGCCCTGACGATCTTTCCAACCCTCGCGGGTCTTGATGACGTTCGGGTCAACCTGCTGCTTGAGCGCGCGCAGGGTGTTGTTGAAGGCCAGCGGCACGATTGGCGCAACCGGCTCTGCCGCGAGCGCCACCTCTTCATTTTCAATAGACTGTGCGATAGCGATTTTGTCCTGTCTCTTATTCATTTCCAGCTCCTCAGTGTTTGTGTGTTTCGCAAGCGAACGAACATTGGAGATTGGGGCGGCAGCAATTTCGACTACCGTCTCTGTCTCTTCCGTGTCGTTCTGCTCTCGTTCGGAGCGTGCGACTTCGGCTTGCGCTTTCGCGGCTTTGCGGGTCTCACGCTTCTCGGATGCGTTTGCGTCTGTGTTGGGCGCAACAGTCGTTTCA
>JACCVS010000401.1 GCA_013698055.1 Acidobacteriota bacterium | reverse complement strand
TCAACAGCAAGGTCGGCCTGCTGGTTTTCATCGCGATTCTCCTACATAAAGTTCCTGAAGGTTTCACCGTCGCTTCAATCATGCTGGCTTCTGGCCGCTCGGCGCGCAAAGCTCGAATCGCTTCCCTGGCAATTGGAGCAGCGACGATTGCTGGCGTCGTCACCGTCGCCATCCTCAGAACCAGAGTCAACGCGGCGGTCGCCTATGCGTTACCGTTCTCGGCGGGCGTGACCCTCTATGTCGCTGCCAGCGATCTGATTCCAGAAGTCAATCACAAGGAAGAGAAGAACCCCATTGTCTCCATCGTCGTCTTCGTTGGTGTTGCGCTCTTTTATCTTTTGCACCAATTGATTGATCTATGAATGACTTGTGAATAACTTGTGAATGACCGCTGAGTTGAACAATCAGAACCCTGTTCCCCCTAAAACTGATATGAAGGTTTTGACTCACGAACGCGAGTTGGTATGATTGCATCATTGAATAATCGCCAATACAGATTCGCTCGGTTCATTATCTTCCTATCCGTCTGCCTGCTTTTGAGCAGCGTGTCTTTGCGCGCGCAGACGACTCAGTCTCCGATCCCTCAGCCAAATCCGCCCACCCCCGTCGTTGACTATGCCAATGTCATTGACGAGACAACCGAGCAGCGGCTGAATAACATTCTCATGAATCTGAGTGAGGACAAGACGGCCAACGTGGAGTTTGGTGTTGTCACAGTCAGGACGACAAACGGTCAAGATATTTTTGATTATACTTTAGCGGTAATGCGGGGTTGGGGAATAGGCTCGAACGAAAAGGGCGGACTGCTTATGGTCGTCGCTATTGATGATCGTAAATATTTCACGCAGCCAAGCCGTCACGTTGAAGGTGATTTGCCTGATGGCCTCCTTGGTCAAATACAGCGCGAGCGGCTTGTCCCATTATTCAAGCAGGGCAACTACAGTCAGGCCATCTCTGATACGGTCGAGACATATATCGCGACGCTGGCTCAAAAACGAGGGTTTAGCGTTGAAGGAATAGATCAGAGGCGGGCATACCGTGACACCGCGCGATCAACAGACAGGCCCACAACCGGCGGCTTCCTAAAGAAGAATATGTTTATCATTATCATCGTCATCGTTATTTTCCTTCTCCTTTCAAGTCGCGGCGGAAGCGGAGGCGGTTGCGGTGGAGGCGGTTGCATGAACATGCTTTTGCTTAACTCTCTTTTCAATAGCGGAGGCGGCGGCTGGGGATCGAGCGGCTGGGGCGGTGGCGGATTCGGCGGCGGAGGCGGCTTTGGTGGCGGGGGCGGGGGCGGGGGCTGGGGCGGCTTCAGTGGTGGTGGCGGAGACGCTGGCGGCGGCGGCGCGGGCGGCAGTTGGTAGAGTTAGGCGTAATGGCGAATGGTGAATTAGAATCAGCTAATTCGATACAGCGTTCGGCGCTATATTTTGATGGAGACCGATAGTGGATAAGATTGTTCAGAGTTCGCTCGATAATCTGGTCGAGGATTTGCGCTCGACTCATGGGGATAATCTGGCGTCCGTTGTGCTATACGGCTCGGCGGCGGCGGGCGATTATGTGCAGACGCGCTCGGATTACAATTTGCTTATCGCGCTGAACCGGATTGCTCCCGCAGATTTGCGGCAGGCTCAAGCGCCGATGCGTAACTGGCAACGATTAGGTCATCCGATGCCCATCTATTTTACCGTCGAGGAGTTGAGCGACGCGGCAGATGTTTTTCCCATTGAGTTTCATCAAATGGAAAAAGCGCGACTCGTGCTCTACGGCGAAGACCCCTTCAAGTCGTTGCAATTCTCAGATATAAATTTACGTCACCAGACAGAGTACGAGTTGAGAAGCAAGCTGATCCAGCTTCGCCGCCTCTACATTCCGGCTTCTGTCGCAGTTAATAAATTGGCTGCGCTGATGAGCGACAGCCTCGCGAGCTTTGCGGCATTGTTTCGTCCAGTGTTGATGCTGCATGGCAAAGAGCCGCCAATCGCCAAACCTGATTGCGTGCGCGAGAC
>JACCVS010000216.1 GCA_013698055.1 Acidobacteriota bacterium | reverse complement strand
CGGAGTGTGTCCGATAACATCGGATGCCAGTTGCGATTTCCCCAGTAGATCGGAAGAGGCAGCCCGCTTTCTTCTAACTCTTTTTCAAGAGCCGCAATCAACGTTCGATTCTGTGCGTTAATCGGACTAATGCCGCCGAACAATTCGTAATGGTGAGCGACCGTTCGCATCCTCTCAAGTGGAACGTTCTTCCCGCGCAGCACGTTTTCGAGAAACGGCATCACGTCATCCATCCCTTCCGGGCCGCCGAAAGAGACAATTAGAAGTGCATCATACGCTTGATCCATACAAACTAACTTAGCTCATAAACCGGCTGTGAAGCGAAAAACATGCCAAGGCTGCAAGGATGTGTACAGCCAACAATCCAACGGCCCAGTTGCGGGATTGCTTATTCTTATTGGTGATGCCGAGAATGAGTCCATAGACTGGGAATTGAATAATCATTAGGGCGAATAAAATAAAATCTGGAAGCATCGCTCCTAATCCGAAAGCCAGAAGCATTGAATACGGGTAGAGCATTATGGTGAGTATATAATCCCCATGCCCTACGCCAGCAGAACCAAATGCTAACAACAGGCAGAAGGGCGTTGCGATGAGGAATATTATAACTGGCTTCCAGAATCCAGAATCCTTCATTAAAACTATCTCTGGCTCAATTCATGAACGATGTCAACAAGCGCGATGACGTTATCAACAGGAGTCTCAGGGAGAATTCCGTGGCCCAGATTGAAAATATGTCCTGGTCGCCCGTCAGCCTGTTCGAGAATCCGTTGAGCTTGCGCGCGGATGAATTCCTGTTTGGTGAAAAGCGCGACCGGGTCGAGATTACCCATCACTGCAACGTCGCCGAGTCTATCCCACGCCTGATGTAAGTCAACGCGCCAATCGAGGCCGATAATATCCCCGCCAGCTTCGCGCATCAACTCAAGCAGCGTGGCTGTGCCCGTGCCGAAATGTAAGACGGGAACGCCCGGCGTGACGTTCCGAATGACTGCGCTCGTGTGTGGCAGTACGTATTCGCGGTAATCTTCGGGGCTGAGACAGCCGACCCACGAGTCGAAAAGCTGAACGGCCTGTGCGCCCGCAGCGACCTGCGCGTTGAGATAGCGGATGAGGCCGCGAGAGATAAGAGACATCATCGAGTGCCATGCTCCGCTATCGCCATACATCAGAGATTTCGTGTGAACGTAATTGCGTGACCCGCCCCCTTCGATCATGTATGAGGCGAGCGTGAATGGTGCGCCCGAAAAACCAATCAATGGCAAATCAGGCCGGAGCGACCGGCGAGTCCGTCGAATAGCTTCAAACACATAATCGAGAGATTCTATGCTTTCAATTTCGCGCAGGCGTTCGACATCGCTTGCCGAGCGCACGGGGTTATGAATCACCGGGCCTTCGCCTTTCGCGAATTCAAGATCAATGCCCATCGGTTCAAGGATGAGAAGAATGTCGGCGAAGATGATGGCCGCATCCACGTTCAGGCGCTCGGCTGCCGTGACGGTCACTTCAGCAGCCAGGTCTGGGGTTTTGCAGAGTTCCAGGAAGCCGACACGGGCGCGCACCTCACGATACTCCCGCATGTAACGTCCGGCCTGACGCATCAGCCAGATGGGTGTGTAGGGAACGGACTCCCGACGGCACGCCCGCATGAAAGGGCTATCACTCAACGCCGCATCCTTTTCAAATGTGCTTTCTTCAGTCAACTCGCTTTCTCATTCTCCATCAAGAAATTCCGATTGAACCAGCGGGCGCACGGGTTCGTTAAGTACCCCGATTGCTCTAAAGCATTTTGCTGCTGAATCGTTTCGGTCGTGTGTCTCAAGACTACAACAGCCGAAGGTGTAAACGGTAGCAGCCACGACTCGCTAGACACGGGAATTTTGCAAAAACTGCTCTCACCTTTGGTTGCGGCGGAGAAAATGATAAACAATAGTAAAAAATTGTCACGAAACCCGGAACGGCGGTGTTTTGTTAGTGAGAGCAGCGATTATGAGCGAAAGCGCCAGAGTATTGACGGACTCAATGCCCAATACGATTGAGACAACCGCGCAGCCGCTCGGCTTCGACGAAGCCTTTACGCTGCATCATCGAGCTGTCTT
>JACCVS010000212.1 GCA_013698055.1 Acidobacteriota bacterium | reverse complement strand
GTAGTCGAAGATGACAAAGGTCTGCTCTTTATGGGGTCGGTTGGAGTTGGCAAAACTCACCTGGCAGTCGCAATCCTGCAAGACCTCATCAGGAAAAAGGGTGTGAATTGTTTATTTTATGAGTTTGGCTCTCTGCTCAAAGAGATTCAAGGCTCTTATAATTCCATTTCCAAAACTTCCGAGTTAGGCGTGCTAGCACCTATCTATCAAGCGGAAGTTTTGGTGCTTGACGAGCTTGGCGCATCAATCCCGACTGATTGGGTGCGTGATACGATGGCGCAAATTATCAACACTCGCTATAACGATAAAAAATTAACCATCTTTACAACGAATTATCTGGACGAGCCTCGTTACAGAAGCGAAAGAGAAACTCCTGTCGAGCGACGCTTGCGTGAGCTACAGGTTGAATTACAGAAACTCAGCACGGCTGGCATCCGCAATGAGTCTGAGCGAATGACTTATGAGCAGCGAACGCGCGAGAAGACAGCTCTCGAACAAGAACTACAAGAACAAAGAAGTCCTGCCAAGCGCATCAGTGAAATGACCACACTTGAGGATCGGATAGGAGTCAGGATGCGCAGCCGCCTCTACGAAATGTGCAAGACACTGGTAATTGAGGGTGAGGACTATCGGCGGCGACTCGGAAAACGGCGATTTACCTCATAGCAATTTCAAAAAAGGCACAAACCATTAAGACATGAGGCGTCTCACTTACGCTTCTTCGCCACGTTAGCCACAAATTTCATCGCAATGCCATTCATACAATAGCGCAGGCCGGTTGGCTTGGGGCCATCATCAAAGACGTGTCCCAGATGCGCGTCGCAGCGATTGCACAAAACCTCCGTCCGCGTCGCGCCCAGACTATTATCAACTTCCTCGCGCACATTCTCTTTAGCGATAGGCTGCCAGAAACTCGGCCAGCCCGTGTGCGAGTCAAACTTGGTGCTGGAGCTGAACAAGGGCAGGGAACACGAGACACACGCAAAGACGCCCTTCCCATGAATTTTATTAAGCGGACTGGTATATGGGGCCTCAGTCCCTTTCTGCCGCGTTATATAGTATTGCTCCGGAGTCAGAATGCTTTTCCACTCAGCATCTGTCTTGACGACTTTTTCAAAAGGTAATGCAGCAATCTTTCCCTTGAGTAAGTCGTTCTGAGTTAACGCCTGCGCCAGCGATATTCTGGAAAGACCGGCAACTGCTCCAAGAGTCATGGCTGATCTGAGAAAGAAACGTCTATTCATTTTCAAAATTCTCCCATATGAAATGTTCAATCTAATATACGGTCTTGGTTAAATGCCCGGATTGCATGATGAGCAGATTGCTGCCCTAACTTTGCCGATTTTTCATCACCTTCTATTTTAGCTCAGGTATTCGTTCAAAGGCTGAATAATCAATCGGTTTGAGCGACAGCCTTTGCCTGAGCCATTCGGCGCGGTCGCGGCGGGCTTTCGCGTTGAGCGCGTGCCCGGCGTCGTAGAATTCAATCTTTTTCGGCTCGGCGAAGAGTTCATAGTAGCGGTTCGCCATCTTCTCGGTGATTGGCTTGTCCTGCCGCCCGAACTGTAGGAACACGGTCGCGGGCGCGCTGTGGCTGACCAGATTAATGGGATCATCCCAATCGTACTTACGGAAGTAGGCGCGGAGTGCATCATCCCCAACGCGCTCGCGCAGTTTTCGCATCTCGGCGTTGTCCGGGTCAAAGACATACTCCTCGTCGGCGAAACCTCCGGCCATCAGTACAAAGGAATTGATGCGTTTCTCCACGGCGGAAAGAAGACCGCCGACGTGCGCGTCGAAGCTATGGCCGACGTAGGCAATTGCATTCTTGCCGATCTTGTAACGAGATGTCAGCAGATCAATGCCCCGCCGGAAATCAATCACCTGCTGGCGAGATACTTCTGACGATTGAGCCGCCGCGCGCATCTCGTCTTTCTCCAAAACGAAGCCGGGGCGGACGAGCGGGGCATCAATCAGGAGTGAGACAGCGCCCGAGCGTGCCATCACAACAGCTTCCTCCAGAAACTCATTTCGGTTCTTCATGGGCGAGCCGGGCATCATCCAGTGGCCGAAGAGAATGGCAGCGGATGGCTTCTTGCCGTCCGGCACGACCAGATAGGCAGGCACACGCCCGCCGCGCGGGCTGGCGTAGGTGAGGTCAATGATGGTCACGCTGTCACGGCGCTTCCTGCCCACCTCGCGCACATCCAGCGGTGCTTTGCTGTCGTAAGCGAACTGGCGCGCGAGGTCTTCGATACGCGGCCTTGTTGCCTGGCCGGAAGCCGTAACCACAGATAACATCAATAAGAATGCAAACACCCAGGCTGACCTCACTGCTCTTCTCCTATTAAGGAATCTAAAACCGCTATTGGATTATTTCTATAGCGAAAGCTCAATGAATAATTCCGATGCCGTGAGAATGCGAACATCTTTGTATTGCTTCAAATCCAGAAGATGGCTGTCGCTGGAAGTGAGGACTTCACACTGAGCCGCGAGCGCGCAAGCCAACACAGCATCATCATCGGGGTCGGCGAGAACTACAGGTTCTATAGTTGCGGCTTCAACTACCCTTGCCAGAGCCGCGTACCCCAAAACCAATTCATGCGCCGTGACGTTCGCAGCTTCAAGACGCGGAGCGGATTTCTCACGGCTTAAAGCATCTTCCAATTCTTCGAGCAGCGCGATGCTGGTGAATAATCCAATGATGCCGTCACGAGCAGTGTCCAAGACACGACGCGGTAGCCCACGCCAGAGCAAGCCGGAAACGACAATGTTAGTGTCAGCTACGACTCGCATCGGATGGGCGGCGAGATTGACGAGCCGTAGTGATTTCCGCTTCGACTTCGGCTTCTGTCAGTGTCGGCAGGTCTAAATCAGCCAAACGGTCAGCCGCCGCAAACAGTTTATTGACACGACGCCGACGAATCTCTGCGCGCAACAAAGATTCGATGAACTCCGGTTTCAGCAATCCGTTGGCTTCCGCCTCTTCAGCAAAATTATCCGGTAAAGTTAGAACGATCTCCGACATTAGAGTATCTCCCTTCCGCAAGTATCGTATGTCAATTTGATATGAGAGACAACGCTGGACAAAGGGGATAGATTTATCTGATTAACAAGAGCAGGGCATCACCGCTTGCGAGCGAACGGCATTATAATCTGCACGGCAAGGAGAGATGATGAAAGCCGCGCTATTCGCGGTCGGGTTGAATAGCTTGGTCGGCGCGGCATTATTGGAAGAGATCATCTACTGTCATCGTCCATCCGGGAACAGCAGGTTCGGCGGCGGCTATTTCTCCGCGACGATAAATGATTGGCTGGTCTGGATTGTCTGCGCCGTAAGCATGAATAACATCTTCTCCCAATAAATCCACATCCCACACAACCAATGTTCCGGCGGCAAAATGATCAGCTATTTTCTCTTTGATTTCGCGCTCCGCCCTTGAGCCGTAATCATTCTCGCTCCGCACTTCGGCGGCAAACACCGGCGCGCCTTCAAAGAACTTCATCCCTGTATCTTTCCCGACATAGAATGCTGCATCAGGGCTAAAGGATTTTCGATTCGGCAAATTGACGCTAAAGCCAGCATTGTCGGAGACAGCAATCCCGCTGCCGGTTTTTAATTCATGATCATAAAGCCGCAAGCTGATCTTAAAACCTGCCCGATTCGGGTTCTTTCCGGTAGGTGACATTGAAACCACCTCTCCATGAATGATTTCGGCTTTTCCATTTTCGGGCACATGATACAGGTCTTTGATCGTTGCCTCTGTTTTTGTGCTCATACTGATACCTCTTTCGAGCAAGATCATACTTCACTTTTACGCGAAGGATAAACATGCCTTGTATCATCAACGCAAGCGCCGAAGGCTCGAATTGACCGGCGCGGCGCTAACGACATCCAGCCTGCGATCCAATGAAACACAATGGAAAGATTACTATCGCAGGGTCGAGTTGAATGATCTTTTAGACGGCGGCCTTCGCGTGATTAGCTAATGCGCGAAACTGATCGGCTGTGATGGTGGGCGGGTTCTGCGTGCCCGGTACTCGCCCGAAGATAGCATGAAGGTCAGAACGCCGCAGCACGGGTGGACGCCATAACTCCAAAAACTCGGCTTTGCAGGCCAAGAACACGCCACACTCATCTGCACGCCTTGCGTATGTACTATCCCAAAGCCTAACCGCTCGCTCCGGGTCAGCTTCAGTGTCAACCCGCGCCGCGACGACAGCAGGCGGCTTCTGATTCGTTAGATGGTACGGTTGCGGCGGATTATCCAGCACGATGCAATTGCTCGGGACGGCAAAACCATTCGTGCGATACCATTCGGCGGCTGTCTCGTGCGACTCGAACCGTTCTACGATATCCAAAAGCGCCACTAAAGCCTATCCGGCTTCCCCCTTGTATAGACCTTGCCCGGTGATATATGCCACGCTGTCGCCAGGCCAGAGTCGCGGAGCGAATTTTGTCGAGCGGCAGAGTGCGGAGATAGAAGGAGCACTCGACTGGAAGTCAGGCTCTCGCCGACACGATCCGTCAATGAACGGTGGCAAACCTCCGCGAGTAACAGCGCTCCGACCAGCCGCATTGCCACAGAGTGGACGGAATGAGCAGAGAAAGTATTAGTTCATAGGCATCATTTGACAACTAGCCATTTGAATCGCTTGTTATGCCTCTGATTGCCGGAGCGAGTTGCTTCTGATTTCTTCTTCGATTCTCTCAGCTAAGAATATCTTCACCAATGATTGATACGGAACATCACGTTTGTTAGCAATTAGCTTTAACTCCTCTAGCATACTTTCAGGCAGCCGCAAGGAGATGGTTCTAACCGATGGCTTTAACTTAGATAGCACAACCCGCTTAGCCTTCGTCCAATCCACATACTCGGTTGAATCCTCGGCTGCCCAGAACTCTCTTTCTTCATCTTCTGTTTTGAACTTCGGTACTTTCTTCTTCATGACGATTGATATGCCCTTCTTTCCTTCGTATTCATGTCACGTGCTGAAATAACTCGAATCAATTTCCGGCGGATTGTAAACACCGAGAATAGCAACCTGCCAGCATCGGTTTGGCCGAGAGCATAAAACCGACTTTCCTTTCGGGAATGTTTTACGTCATCTGCCACCACAAGCGGCAGGTTGAAAAAGATTTGCTCGCATTCCACAGCCGTAACTTTATGGCTAATCCAGTTCTTCTCAAGATTGCCTTTATCCCATTCAAATCCACTGCATTCTGATAGCAGATCAACGTTGCTCATCACGAACGATGTATATTCCAATCATATACAAGTGTCAAGAAAGGGAGAGGCATAACTATTCTTATCCGTCAAAATTGACGCATAGGCGCGCAACGGCTTTTTTATGATGTGGTCTCCAGTTTTCTCTCTCTTAATTCTTGCCGACGCAAACGTTTTGTCTCTGCCCTTCGAACTTCTCTGGCGGTCTGTGATAGACTATCTGCCCTGCCCAGGTAGCTCCTCTTGAGACGGCCAAGACGGTCTCAAACTTCGGCGTCCGCGGGCGCGTGTTTTAGTAAGCAAGTGACGATGAACAAGAATCCCCTATGAAGTATTGTCCTACTTGTAACGCGAAATACGAAGACGGCATCAGCTTCTGCGCCAACGACGGCGAGGTGCTGGAAGACGACGCGACCGCTATCGTCAATTCCACCCTCGACGGCCAGTACCATATCGAATCCCTGCTGGGCAAAGGTGGAATGGGGGCGGTCTATCGCGCGCGACACATCCTGTTGGGCGATAAGGTGGCGATCAAGGTTCTGCCGCCGCAGATGCGTAACAACGCCGAGTGGCTGCGCCGCTTCCGCCGCGAAGGTCAGGCCGCTCGCCGCTTCCGCCATCCGAACGCCGTCACCGTCTATGACCTTAGAACGACAAGCGATGGCCTCATCTACATGGTGATGGAGTTTGTCGAAGGCCATACGCTCGACGTGGAGTTGAAAAGACACGGGCAGCTTACTCCGCTGCAAGCCTTCACGATTCTTGAGCCGATTATGAGCGTGCTTAATTCGGCGCACGCGATGGGCGTCGTCCACCGCGACCTCAAGCCGGAAAACATCATGATCGGCAAGCCAGGCGAGGATGGGCAGGCCGTGACGAAACTCCTCGATCTCGGCATCGCCAAGATGAAAGAGGTTGCGGGCGGGGAAGCGAGCGGCACGACGGCTTTAACGATGGTCGGGCAGGTTCTGGGCACGCCCTTTTACATGTCATCCGAACAGTGGGGCGAAGTGCCGGACGACGGCAGCGTCGAGATTGACGGGCGTGCGGACATTTACAGCCTGGGCGTTGTCTTCTATGAGTTGATTGTGGGGCGCAGGCCATTCGTCGGGTTGACGCTTCAGGAACTCAGGCGCGAGCACGTCAACGTCACGGCGCGGCCACTGCATGAGGTGAAAGATGGCGTGCCGGAGGCCTTCAGCTTGGCCATCTCCCGCGCGATGTCGAAAGATCGCCGCGACAGGCAGGCGACCGCCGGGGAACTCGCAGCTGAAATGCGCGCTGCCCTCGGCTTGCCCGCGCTCGCAGGCTCAAGCCCGAGCCTTAATCTCGGCAGCGGCACTCACAATGCATCTCCGCCATCGCAGACGAGTGTCGGCGACGCCGGAGGCTCGACGAATGAAAACGTGGAGGGACGCAACACCCGCGCGGAATTAATCACTCCGACAATCGTGACGATGGATTCGCCGCCGCGACCGCCGCAAGCTGATGACTCGTCGCATCGCCTCGCGCCCACGTCGCTGGCGCAAATGATGCCTCCTGATCTTTCCACTTCGCAGGCGTCCTCGCACAATGCTGCTTCAAGCGAGGCGAGTTATCAGCCGACACCGCAGTTTCCGACAATCGCTACCAGCCCGTCAGCCTCCGGCTCAGGCTACGGCGCTCAATCGTCAGCTTACGCTCCCGCTGCCGCAACGCCGAGCCGCTCATCGTCCAAGACTCCGCTCATCATCGCCGCTGCTGCGGTTCTGCTCATCGGTGGCGGAATCGGCGGCTGGTTTCTGTTGAGCAAGCGCGATGGCGCAAATGCCGGGGCGAATGTGAACAGCTCCAACACCGCTGCGGGCAATAATTCAAACACGGCGAATACAAGCGGAGGCGCAGGTGGCACGAGCGTGGGCACTGAGGAGAGCTTGAATTACTGGCTGGAGGTCGCAGAGGCCGGGCCGAATGGTGATTCGGCGCGTGTCGCGCCAGTCGTCGCATTCAAATCAGGGCAATCGTTTAAGTTTCATTTCACCGCACGCAAGAACGGTTATCTCTACATCATCGGCCCCGGCGAAGGCGGCAAGCCGACGACCTTTCTTACGGCTGAGCCGGTTGAAGACTCAGGCGTGGAGAGTAATGAAGTCGAGGACGGAGTTGAATTCGCTTTCCCCGAGAACGAAGAGAACGCAGAGCACTGGATCACGCTCGACACAAAGGCAGGGACGGAGAGCTACACTGTCATCTTTTCGCCGACGCAGTTGACCACCCCCGCTTTCCTGAATGAAAAGTCAGGACGCGAGTTGACGACGGCTGAACAGAAAGAGCTTGAGGATTTTCGGGCAAAATATAAGGCAAATGCGCCCACTACCAACGTCATCAACGGCGGTGGAACTGAACCGCAGGTCTCTGTTAAAGTGCCGCAGGCTGCTGCCAGCGAGCCTGTCATCTTCGATGTTCGGATTGAACACAAGTAAAGCGGAAGTCAGATGCCGGAAGAAAAGTTGTCAGGTTTTAGTGATCCTAAATCGCACGGGTTTCCGCGTTAATGTTTGAATGATGGAAAATATTCTTCAACCGGCTGGAATCCGCACCAACGGGTTCAAGCTATCTCAGGAGTAATTATGCGTTTCAAAATTCTCGTTTCCTTGCTTGGTCTTGCATTCATCATAACTGCCGCAGGCAGCGCGCAAGCGCAGGATGAAGAAGAGGCCGTGCGCGGCTCGTTCTTAACGACGCGCGTGACATCCTCATCTTCAGGCTCAAACAGCTCGGTGAGTTCCACAATCGCGGCCAGCGCCAGCAGCGTGAGTAAGCCGACCGGCAGCAGCAAGTCAAGCACCAAGAGCAGCAAGCCGGTTAAGAAACCGACTGGCAAAAC
>JACCVS010000167.1 GCA_013698055.1 Acidobacteriota bacterium | reverse complement strand
GCCCCAAGATGAGGCCGAACACTGCCCCGCCCGCAGCACCAGCCGTAGCGGCTAGTGGCCACCAACCCCGAGTTGGCCCGATAAACGACGAGCCGACGGCCATCGAAGCGTCCCACCCGAACGTGAGCGCCCCGGCACCGGCTCCTCCCAGGATGCCGATAGCCGCACCAACTAAGCCGCGGATAAGCATATTAAGGCACCATTAATGTTGAGTAGCGGCATAACGCTCGAATTAGCCGGGCGCACACACCACTGGACAACCATCCAAGCTGTCAGATAAAGGCCGCGCTATTCGCGCTCCGGTTGAATGAGTTGTTAGCCCTCGGTGGTATAGGACACCTTACTATCAGCAACTGAAATGAAACCGCTTTTCTGCATTGCGGCGATAACAGCCTCAATCTCTGCGTCCGTTATTTGCTTCTGAAAGTAGGCCGCGATTGCACTGGATAGAGTCTTGATGGCGCGCGGCCTACTGACTCTAGGCTGCCGTAGTTTTTCTATGAACATCTGCGCTCTCTCGCTAGGCGACCTCTTGTTGCTGGCTTTCACCAGCGGGATGTCGTCGATGCTAGATGATCGGGCACAGAATATCTTTTTCGACTTGAGATGCTGGATAAGTGGATCGAAGCCACCATCCTTTGAGATCACATGAAAATAGGCTGCTGGGTCTTGAGCCACTAACTGGCCAATGTAAAAACAAATGTGGAAATCAAGTGCGTTCTTTCCGTTACCTGAGATTTTGACGTACTCGGCGTTTGATCCCATTCGCTGAAGTGCGGTGGCGATTTCAATGGGCACTTTGGCCTGGCTAGCACCAACGAACACGATGACCTTGAAGTGTTCACGCTCTAAGGCCGCCAGTGACTCTGGTTGTACACTTTCGAAGTCGATCAAGACGATATTCGTGCGCAATTGCTGTCCTCGTAAGGGCTAACTACTGATTATGTGTACGGCGTACACATAATACTCCGATTAGGTGTGTTATCAATACCGAGTATACATAACACGCCGAATTAGCGTGTTATGTGGAATGGTTACACATAATCACTCTTTGGATGTACTGACTATTGTACTTCCCTCTAACTTCCTGCCCTGATTGGAAAAGTGATATTCTCTCGCCTCCTGCCGATTTTCTCGTCCACGGGTGTTAATAATCTTTAATGAGGTGCGTTTTATGGGTGGAGACAATCTGAAGGAGGAACCCGTGCAAGCTGCCGTGTCACACCTGAAACCCTTGCCTGAGCCGCCGAGAGAGCTGGAAAAGCTTTTTCATGAACATAACGCCCTCATCTTTCGCACGGCCTATCGCGTCACCGGCAGCGCCGAAGATGCCGAAGACGTGCTGCAAACTGTCTTTCTCCGATTAGCCAGACGCACGGAAGTTGACCTTGCGCCAAGCCCGGCGAGCTATCTGCATCGCGCAGCCGTCAACGCCTCGCTTGATCTGGTGCGGAGCCGCACCACAGCCCGATCTGTGGCTCTCGAAGATATGGAAAGCGATTTACCCGAAAACCCGGCTCTCAACCCTGAATCACGACACGCCGACCACGAATTGAGAAAGCTCATTCAGCAGGCTGTGACGCGTCTCGGCGCATCAGCCGCAGAGATGTTCGTGCTTCGTTATTTCGAGGGCTATGGGAACAGCGAGATTGCAGAGATGCTCGGCACATCGCAGATGGTCGTCGGCGTCACTTTGCACCGCTCCCGCGCGCGTCTCCGTAAAGAAATTGGTAATTATCTGGAGAAACATCATGAAGCGTAATCGTAAAGAACTTGACTCAGTGCTTGACCGCGTCGCTGACGGAATTCGCAGCGAAGAGATAGACGTGGCTGTCGTCGAGAGCGCCGCAGACCGCGTTTGGGCGCGACTCTCAAAGGAGACCATGATCGATCTGCCCGCGACAAAAGCAGTGGATGAGATTCGAGGCTGCGCGGACTTTCAGGCTTTGATTCCGGCGTACTTAAGGAAAGGGCTGTCCGACGCGCGCACGCTGCTGCTCGAAGACCACACGCGGGAATGCATCCCTTGTCGCAAAGCATTAAAGGCAGCGCGCACTGGCGACGCTCAATATACAAGTGCGGTTCAACCTGTTAAGAGACTGACGCGCGCGATGACGCCGCAGATACCTGCCTGGAAATGGGCGATTGCCGCGACGCTCGTCATCGGAATTGGCCTCGTCGCCTTCAATATCTATCGTCGTATTTCAGGCGACGCACGCGCTACCATTCAGGCCGCCAGCGGAACGATTTTTAGAGTGACCGAGACGGAGAGCCGCGCCATTGGTGTTGGCGAGGAAATCAGCCGGGGTGAGCGAATCCGCACGGCGAAGGATGCGGCTGCGGTGGTGAAGCTGGAAGACGGCTCGCTCGTCGAGATGCGTGAGCGTTCCGAATTATCCGTCAGCCAGAACTCGGACGGCACAACCATTCATCTGAATCGCGGCAACGTCATCGTCGAAGCCGCGAAGCAAAGTGGTGGGCATCTTTACGTGGCGACGGATGATGTGCTCGTCTCCGTGACGGGCACTATCTTCTCGGTCAACAACGGCACGAAGGGATCGCGCGTCGCAGTCGTTGAAGGCGAAGTCCACGTCAATCACGCGGGCGACGAGAAAGTTCTTCGCCCGGGCGACCAGACGACGACAAACGCGAGCCTCGAAATGATTCCGATTCAGGAAGAGGTAGCATGGAGTCGTAACGCGGATCGCTACGCAAAGCTAATGATGGAGCTTACGTCGCTCAGGCGCGAGCTGGATCAGAAAGCTCCTCGCCCCGGCGTGCGTTATTCGACGCGCTTGCTCGACCTTGTTCCAGAGGGAACGGTTGTTTACGGAGCGTTGCCGAATCTGACTGCGACGCTTACTGAATCGCACAGGATTATGCAGGAGCGCATCCAGCAGAATGCCGCTCTGCGCGAGTGGTGGAAACAGGAAAAACCGGATTCGCACGGCGGCCCTAATCTCGACCAGATTATTGGAGAGATCAACCAGTTCGGCAAATATCTCGGAACGGAAATCGTCGCCAGCGCGAAGATGGGCGAGCGCGGGCCGGAAGACCCGCTGGTACTCGCGGAGTTGAGCGACGCGGCGGGCTTCCGCCCGTTCCTCGAACAGAAAATTGCGGCCTTTACCGCTTCTGAGAAGGGCGCTCCGAAGATTCGGATCATTGATGATCCGCTGAGTGCGACCCAAGCCGCCACCGGCGATGGACAGCAAGTCAATGAAGTTTTGATCTGGATTAACGACGATATACTGGCTGCCGCGCCGCGCTTGCTACAGTTGCAGCAACTCGCGTCCCGGCTGAAAGGCACGGAAGCGAACGCCTTCAAGACGACCTCTTTCTACGCGCGCCTTGCCGAAACTTACAAAACAGGCGCAGGGTTGATTGTTGCTGCCGATCTGGAAAAGATAATTGATCGGATGCTGCGCGAAGGCTCAACTGATCCGAACGCAGCGAAGCACAATGAAACTTACAAGCAACTCGGTTTGATGAGTCTCAAGCACTTCGTCGTCGAGCAGAAGGACACTGAAGGGAAGACGAATAGCCGCGCAATGTTGAGCTTTAAGGAGCAGCGCAGCGGGATCGCCTCGTGGCTGGCCGCACCGGGGCCGATGGGAGCTTTGAATTTCATCTCGCCCGACGCCAACGTGGTCGCGGCCTTCGTCGTCCGCGAGCCTTCTTCGCTCGTTGACGAGTTGCTCGGCTACCTCGACACGGCAAGCCCGCGCATCCGGCAAGACCTCAAAGTGCTTGAGACCGATTATGGTCTGAAACTACGCGAGGATTTCGCCGCGCCTCTGGGTGGAGAGTTCGCCTTTGCCCTGGATGGCCCGCTGCTTCCGACGCCTTCGTGGAAGATGATCTTCGAGGTCTACGATCCGGCGCGCTTGCAGCAAACCTTCGAGCGCGTGGTGGATGAAGTGAACAAGCAGGCGGCCAAAGCAGGAATAGGCGGCTTGCGTTGGGAACGCAGCGAAAGCGGTGGACACACCTTTTACGCTCTGAAATCTGTGACCTATGGCGTAGAGATTCATTACACCTACGCCAGCGGCTATCTGTTGGCCGCGCCGAGCCGCGCTTTGCTGGAACGATCTTTGAAATATCGTGAGTCTGGCTATACCCTGTTGCGCTCGCCGCGCTTCGCTTCGACCTTGCCTGCGGATGGTAATGTCAACTTCTCAGCCATCTTCTATCATGACCTCGCTCCGCTGCTTGCGCCCGTTGCCGGGCAGATGGAGAAGGCTGCGAAAAGTTTGCCTGAGGAACAACAGCAGGCTATCCGGGCGACAGCCGATGCTCCGCCGACGCTGGCCTACGCCTACGCGCAGGGCGACCGCATCATCTTCGCCGCCGACAGCGAGGGCGGGCCGTTCGGCTTCAGTCCCGCGACTCTCATGGGACTTCCAAACTCTTTTGAGATGCAGCACGTTCTCGGTCAGGCGATGGGCGGTAAAAAAGAAGTTAACTCAGTAAAGGAGAAACAACGATGAGACCGTTAAGCAAATTCAAAAGCTCAAGGATGATTGTTGCTCTTATGGCTCTCTGCGTGGTGTTAGTCTCTCAGGGCTGCGGGGGATTCAGGCTTCTCAATAGAGACAAGACCGTTCTGGGGGCTCACCCGGTGATGATCACTCCCTGCGGGTGGAAGCTGGAAAACAAGTTTGGCGGCCCCGTCAAAGACGAGCAGTCGGGTAAGATTTACCAGAAACATTCATGCGGCGAAACAATCGTGACCATTAAGGACGAGGAGCTTGCCGTCAACGGCAAATCATACGGCAAATTTGCAAAGGAAACCGATTCGATAAAAGTTGACGGTGGCAGGGTATTCGTCAACGGCAAGGAAGTTCAAGCGGTGACTGACACTGCCTTCGCTGAAAGTGGCAGGTAAAACAAGCAGCCGGGAGACGGATTTGAAATGCAAAAAC
>JACCVS010000086.1 GCA_013698055.1 Acidobacteriota bacterium | reverse complement strand
AGGATTTAAGGGTTGACACCTATCGCGCGACGGGCGCGGGCGGGCAGCATATCAACACGACCGATTCAGCCGTTCGCATCACGCACATGCCGACGGGCATTGTCGTCCAGTGCCAGAACCAACGCTCACAGCATCAGAACCGCGCCGTCGCCATGAACGTCTTGCGCTCACGTCTCTACGAAGTGGAGCTTGAGAAGCGACGCGCAGACACAGCCGAGCTTGAAGCCAACAAGCAGGACATCTCTTTCGGCTCGCAGATACGCAATTATGTCCTCGCTCCCTATCGCCTCGTCAAAGACGCCCGCACCAAGTTAGAGCGCGGCGACGTTGATTCGGTGCTTGCGGGAGATATAGACGATTTCATCAAGGCGTACTTACTCTCGCGCCGTGCGGCGTAAGAGATTATCAGCGGAACTAATCAAAGTGCTTGCCCGATACAGGGAGAGTCAAGATGAGCAAACATTTCTTCGCGTTAATATTCAGTTTTCTCTTCGCTTCTTTAACGTATTCTCAGACGAGTACCGTTCTCATCCGTGACGGCGATGATTTCAGAGGTTCAATCCGTAGCATTAAATCTGAGACCGTCGTGGTTTCCAGGCAGAACGGCGAGTATATAGAAAGCCAGCGTGTCCTCACGCATATCAGAAACTATTCATCTGATGGTCGAGAATGCGAAACGATTACCTACGCACCGGATGGAAGCCAGCAAAAGCGGGAGGTGCAGGTTTACAACGAGATGGGGAAATTGGTTGAGTGGAACAGCTACGATGCCGATGGTTTGCTGGTTCGCAGGAAACTCAACTCTTTTGACGAAGGCGGAAGAATAACTCAAGAGACAACCCTTAATGGCGACGGAACGGTCCAGCAAAGAAAAGTCCTGATCTGGAGCAGCACAAAAGACAAGATACTTGAGATTGATACTTACGATGGAGAAGGTCTACAGATTCGCAAGGATGTTAGCCGCTATGACAATCGAAATAAAAAGTTAATCTGGCTTACCGAAGAGCCTAGCCAGAAGCGTAGCAAACAAACCTTCGATCTCAATAGCAGTGAGCCAAGATTACAGGAGTATGTCGGTTATAACGCCAATGGTTCTGCTGCAAGCACGCACGTATCAAGCAATACCGCCCCCGTCCAACAAATTGAGAAGACAAATTATAATGAGGACGGGTCTGTCCAGATAAAATTAACCGAGCATCGTGAGTTTGATTCACACCAAAACAGGATAAAGGTCTCTCATCTGAAATTGAACAAAGATAGTGGAGTCCTTGAGCCTCTTTACATCACCTATAACACTATCTCCTACTACTAAACCTGATGGCTATAATTCCTAGGATAGGAGCGTCTATGGCAGAAAGTAGCTCACACAATTTACCGTCCCACACCTCGCTCGAAGAACTCGTTGAGTTTTTCGATGCGCATGATATGGGAGATCATCTTGAGCAGATGCCGGAGGCGCACTTTGATGTCGCCATCAAGCGAAGGACACATCTTGTGGCGATTGATGAGGAGCTTGCCGGCAAACTCGATGAGATTGCCAGAGTGAAACAGATTCCAGCAGAAGCGCTTGTTAATGCGTGGCTTAAGGAAAGAATCTTGAGCCACGAAGAGAAGACATAAGAGGAAATGGTTTCGCTCGTTTGCGGTTGGCGGCGCAAGGAAGTCAATTCATCAGACCGGATTACTCAACATCAGTCATTAGCTTTTCGGAGAGTTTATGGCAACCACACAAACTGAAGCGCGTCCGAAGATGACGGCAGCGCCTAAGAACACGCGGCGCAACGAGATCATCGCCATCATGCTCTTCGCCCTCGGCGTACTGCTGGCGCTGTGTCTCTTCTCTTACAACCCGGATGACCCGTCGTGGAACGCCGCCGGGCGCGCCGTAACGCGCAACTGGATCGGCCCGTTCGGTGCGAACATCGCCGCGACTCTGTTTCAGTTCGTCGGTCTCGCCGCATATCTCCTGCCGATTCTGCTGCTCGCTGCTGCCTGGCGACGCTTTCGCACGCGGCGCATCCGCGCTCCCCTCTCAAGAATCATCGGCCTCATCGTACTCGTGATCGGTGCGGCGGCGCTCTTTAATCTCTTTATCACGCCAAACCTCTCTGACAGGAGTTTCCAGCCGGGCGGAGTAATCGGAAAACTTGCCTCCGATATGCTGGCGAGCGGCGTGGGCAAAATCGGCGCAACCATCCTGC
>JACCVS010000069.1 GCA_013698055.1 Acidobacteriota bacterium | reverse complement strand
GTCGTTCATTCACCCGGTGACCATCTTGCTGACGTTGCCGCTCTCGATTCCTTTCGCTCTGCTTTCAACCTGGATTGCGGGACAGCGGCTCAACATCTTTTCCGCGCTCGGCATCCTCCTCCTTTTCGGTATCGTCAAGAAGAACGCCATCTTGCAGATTGACCACACGAACGAGCTACGCAGGCACGGCATGGAGCGTTACAGCGCCATCCTTCAAGCGAACCGCGACCGCCTGCGTCCCATCTTGATGACGACGATTGCGCTTGTCGCGGGCATGATTCCCCTTATCATCGGAAGCGGCGCGGGCGCTGCGACCAACCGCTCAATCGGCGTGCTGGTGGTCGGCGGCCAGAGCATGTGCCTGCTGCTGACGCTCCTGGCCGTTCCGGTCTTCTACTCGCTCTTTGAGGACGCGAAGGATTCGCGTGTCTGGGGCTACATCGGAGCGGGCTTCAGTAACGTTAAGGATGGTGTGGGTCGTCGCGTCTCAGAAGCGTATGCGGGCGTGTCCCGTATGTTTTCCCGCAAACCCGAAGTCGCCGTTCCCCCTTCCGGCAATACTGCAAAGGATAGATATGTTGACCAAGCTTCAGGCGACTGACCGATTGCGGAATGCGGAATGCGGATTTCGGATTGGAAAGCAAGTACGTTCCATTCTCAAATCCGCAATCCGTAATCCGCATTCCGCAATCATGACGGTGCTGTTTATATTCACGGCGAGCGTAGCCTCAGCGCAGAATCCTGCGCCGTCTCCTTCGACGCCGCGGCAATCGCCACCTGCTGGTACTTCGACGCAGGGGCAGCAACAACCGGGTGCGCTGCCTCCTTCAACCGATCAGTTGCCGCCGAACTCATCCTCGTCACCCGTGCGTCCCGGCAACGAAGCGCAGCAAAGCACGCAGCCACAAACGGGAGTAGATCAAGAGCGCCAGCAGACGACGCCTAACACGCAGGGGCCGCGCCCACCTTCTCCACAAGTGCAGCCTCCATCGCAGCAGACTGTGCCGGGACAACAACAGCCTCAAACGGCTACGCCTGCCGGAACTCAAAATCCGCAACAGGGAACGACTCCGGGCGGCGCACCCGTCACAGGCGCGCAGCAATCGCCCAATCAAAACGTCGGAGTCTCGGGTGGAATAGCGCCCGCGGAGCTACCGACCGAGCCTCCGCCTGTCGCGCCGAATTTCCGTGCGCCCGCCCGCCCGCTGCCATCTGCCGAGCGCGTCGGCGTGGACGTGTCCGACCAGATGGCGCTCACGCTCAGGGACGCGATTGGGCTTGCGCTTCAAAACAATAACGACATTGACGGCTCGCGTATCAATGTCCAGATCGCGGAGTTCAGCTTGCGCGGGGCGCGCGGCGTTTACGATCCCGTTTTCTCTTCGGAGAATTATTATGAGAGCCGCGTCACCCCGACCAGCTCGACACTTGGCGGCGCGACGAACGGCTCCGTCACTCAGACGGATTTTACGGGCGCAACCCGCCTCGGCGGATTTACACCAATCGCGGGCGGCTCTTATCAACTGGATTTCTCCTCGACACGCCTGACGACCAATAATCAGAACGTCACGCTCAACCCGCAATTCCCGTCGGCACTCACCGCGACCTATACGCAACCGCTCTGGCGCGGCTTGCGCTTCGACAACAACCGTCGCCAGATAGAAATCGCCAAGAAGAATCTCTCTCTCTCAGACGCTCAGTTTCGCCAGCGCGCCATCGAGGTGATCGCGCAGGTCGAGCAAGCCTACTGGGATTTGGTCTTCGCGCTCAGGAACTTGCAAGTGCAGATTGATGCCGTCAAACAGGCGCGCACTCAGGTTGAAAGCAATCAGAGGCTGGTAGACAAAGGCGTGCTTGCGCCCATAGATATCATCGCCGCTGGCACGCAGGTGACGACCTTTGAGCAAAACGTCTACACGGCGCAGGAAGCGGTGACGCGTGCCGAGAATACTTTGAAGACGCTGATGCTGGCTGACCGCACTTCGCCGCTCTGGTCGCGCCCCTTGACGCCCGTCACGCCCATCAATCTCGAAGCCCCGCGCGTGCCGCTTGAGCAGGCTGTGAATGCCGCGCTCGGCAGTCGCCCCGAATTGGCGCAGCTTCAGACCAACGCCGAGATTAACCAGATAGACGCGCGTTACTTCCGCGACCTGACCAAGCCACGTATTGATCTCATCGGCACGTACACTCTCGTCGGTCTCGCCGGTTCACTCACGCAGGCGGGCACAGGGGGCGGAACAAGCACGAACGCGCAACTTCGCACTCGCGTCAACGAGCTTTCCGCGCTCGCAGGATTGCCACCTCTCGACACTACCTCCGGCAGCGGCGGCACGGTGACGCCGAACTTAGTCGGCGGATATTCAAAGTCGCTCTCGAATTTAATAGGGCAGGACTATCCGACATACCGCGTCGGCGTGCGCCTTGAAATACCTTTCCGTAACCGGACAGCCGAAGCCAATCTGGGAAGCTCTCTGGCTCAGGGCACCTTTATTCAAAATCAACGCGCGCAGGCCGAGCAATTGATTGTGGCTGACGTGCGCAACGCGACGCAAACCTTGAGGTCTGCGGAAGCGCGACTGGCGGCGGCGGCGGCGGCGCGCACCTCGACAGAGCAGCAGTATGAGAGCGAGCAGCGACAATTCAGGGCGGGCACGACCACTGTCTTTCTCGTCCTTCAGCGACAAAACGAGGTGCTGGCCGCGCGCGGACGCGAGCTTCAGGCGCAGACCGACCTCAACAAAGCCATCGCCGATTTCCAGCGCTCCACCGGCAACACGCTCGAAGCCAACAATGTCGCCGTGCGTTCCGACACGCCCATGCGCGAGCTTGAACTTCGCCCTGCGCCTGCGGCGTCCGGCGCGAACACTTCCGGCGTCGGGTCGGCCTTCACTGAAAGAGGGACAAGCAGCGCCTCCACAGAGGTAAGGGCGAATGAAAAATGATTCCGAACCATCGTTTCCAGTGACACGAAAACGAAAGCCGATAGTAAGCTGCCTTGCTTTAATGGCACTCATTGCCTCTTCGTCATGTCAGTCACAGACAAGCGGCAATGGTGGTGACGCGCGAGGAATCATTATCGTGAATGCGCCTGCGACGGGCGAGGTGCGCCGCGTTTTCGTGCGCGAAGGAGTGTCAGTCAACGAAGGCGCGCCGATTGTCGAGATTGCCGTCAGAACCGAAGGACAGAGCGCGCCACAAGCGCAGGCCGAAGACCCGC
>JACCVS010000057.1 GCA_013698055.1 Acidobacteriota bacterium | reverse complement strand
GCAGATCAACGATGGTTTCAGGCTGGGCGCGGTGCGCGAGCCGCGCAAAGCCGCGCACGTCGCAGAAGAGGACGGTGATGCGCTTGTTTGTTCCGCCGAGGTGAAATTTCTCCGGACATTCAACCAGCTCTTTGATGATGTGCTCCGGCATGAAACGCGCGAAGGCTGCGTGGGCCAGCGTCTCGCGCCTCACGCGCTCATGCGCGCGAGCAGATTCGACGGCAGTTGCCGCCTGCGCTGCCACCGCCGCGAGAAGTTGCGTGTCTAGCTCCGTGAAAGCATCGGGAACGCCGCGACGGTCAACGTAGAGTGCGCCATAAACGCCTTCGCGCCCGGCGAGCGGAGCGCAGGCGAGTGAGCGTATGCCCTGCATGATCGTCCCGCGACCGACCGGCAAATTTGGATCGCCGAGCACATCCTGTGAAGAAAGCATCGCACGCTTTTCGATAGCCGTGCGAACCGCCGTGCGGCTGATCGAGCGGTTTTGATCGTGTTCCATGCTCGTCTCACGAAAGCGGATGCTGACCGGTAGCGGGTCTTGTTCCTTCTCGGCAAGCAGCGCAGCGCAACAATCCGCGCTGATCATCCGCATCACAACGTCAGTCGCATAATCGAGGATGGATTTCGGATCGAAAACGGTGGCGAGCGCGGCGCTCATGTCGCAGAGGTGCGCCAGCAATTCCGCCTTGCGCCGCAGCTCTTCAAGCTCTTTCTCTTTTGAAAGGCGTCCGGTAAATGTCGTGTTGATGAGTGAGGAAAATCCGCTTGTAGCCGGAATGAATGTTGTGCTGACGGAAAGCGGCTCATCCGTGTAGCCCAGAACATTTTCGTCTTCCCATGAAGCTGTCAAGATGGCCGGGAGGATTTTGATTTCATCGCCATTGCGGAGCGGATGATCGTCCACCACATTGCTGACATTCTGTCCATTAACGAGCAGTATATTGCCGCTACTCACATTTGAGATGACGGCGTGTTCGCGCACGATGGAGCGGAGGACGGCATGATGGCGTGAGACCCTCAGGTCATCAATGCGTATATCATTGTCATACGCGCGGCCAATGGTTAACTGCGCGCCCTCAGTGAGAGTCCACTTCCTCTTCAATCCGTCAATCTCTTGAATGGTGAACATAAGCCTTATACACTGCGAGGCTGATACAACGAAAGCTACAGGCAAACTCCGCGAGGCCTGAATATTTTAGCCAAGCGCCGCAAAGTAAGATAGCATCACACTGTGTGGATTATCACTTATGGGGAACGGTTTTGCTCTCTAATTCGGTGACTTCGCCGTATTGTCGTGCTAACTCACGCTTGAGTAGCTTGCCGGTCGGGCCCTTCGGAATATCTGTGACGAAGTGAATGGACTTCGGGCATTTGTAGTCGGCCAGATGCTCAAGGCAGAAAGCAATAATCTCTTCTTCAGTCACTTGCGTGTCTTCTTTGAGGACGATGAAGGCTACGACTTCTTCACCGTAGAGCGGATCGGGCACACCGATAGTTGCGGCTGCGGAGACTGCGGGGTGCTGGTAGAGAAGTTCGTCAATCTCGCGCGGGTAAATGTTTTCGCCACCGCGAATAATCATGTCCGACTTGCGGTCAACGATGTAGAAGAAGCCCTCCTCATCCTTGTATCCGATGTCGCCCGTGTGAAACCAACCATTACGAAAAGCCTGCGCTGTGGCTTCAGCATTCTTATAGTAACCTTTCAAAATATTTTCGCCGCGCAAGACGATTTCGCCCAACTCATTATCTGCCACTTCCCTGTCATCATCGTCAAAGACTTTCATCTCATTGCCGATAGCCATCCCGCACGAGCCGGGACGCCTGCGCTCATCGGGCGGATTGAAGGATGAGCGGCAGGTTGATTCCGAAAGACCGTAGCCTTCGATGACCAGACATTTGAAAGTCTCCTCAAATTTCTTCATCACTTCGGCAGGCACCGGCGCGCTTCCACACATCGCGAAGCGCAGTTGCTCGGTCGTGAAGTTAGCGGGCACGCCGTCAGGATACGTGCTTAAGAGCATCGAGAGCATCGTGGCGACGGAGCCGAACGAAGTCACTTCGTAATCAGAGATAATCCGCCAGAAGCGCGATGCGGAGAATTTCGGGCTGATGACCGTCGAGGCTCCGGCGTAAAGCGGCGTCATCGTCGTCACAGAAACAGCATTCATGTGAAAGAGCGGCATCACCGTTAGCAAACAATCGCGTTTGGTAAAATTGAGCCAGTTTGTGATCTGACGCGCGTTTGCGATCACGTTGCCGTGCGTCAACAAACACCCTTTCGGCTTTCCGGTCGTCCCTGAAGTGTAGATGATAATCGCTTCATCATCCTTTTCAATCTGCACATCAGACAAATCCCCTTCTGTGAATCGGGCGGTTGCCTGAGCCTCATCATCAAACGCTATGACGTGGTGCAAGTCAGGCAATTGATTGCGGATGCTCTCAACTTTCGGGAGGTATTCAGAATTGACAAGCAAGGCTCTGGCTTCGGAGCTGGCGATGACATAAGTCAGCTCTTCGGATTTAAGCAGGGAGTTGACAGGGCATGCGAGCGCGCCGAGTTTGAAGCAGGCAAAGTACGCGACGATGTATTCGATGCCGTTCGGCATCAACAGGCTGATCGCGTCGCCCTTCTTAATATCATGTGCCGCAAGCATCCGTGCCGCGCGATTGACTGCTGCGTCAAATTCCGCGTAGGTGTAACGCCTGCCGTCCGCTTCGGAGAAGAGAAAATATTTGCCGGGCGTAGCCCGTGCGCGCTGCTCAAGCAGTTGGCGAATAGTTTCCGGTTCATTGCTCTGTTTCGGGTCTTGTTCAGTTTTGCCACTCATCTGCCAACGTATGATATATTATGCGGCGTCAGAATCACTACATGACGAGCAACGTTGCTCCAAAGAGGTCTAAAAGCCAGACGGCCTCCCTTCAACTGAATCATAAAGCTATCAAACGGCTTTCATAGCCATCTCTCAGAAACGGCGGGAAAACGACGCGTCTATGGGTATCTATCGCAACTTTATTAATGGTCAGTGGACTGAATCCGAATCGTCTCGCACCGTCGAGAATATCAACCCCGCAAACACTGACGATGTGCTGGGCACAATCAGACAGGCCACCCGTGATGAAGCCCGGAGCGCGGTCGAAGCTGCGAGCCATGCATTCCGCGAATGGCGCGCGACTCCCGCACCAACGCGTGGCCGCATCGTCGCGCGCGCGGCGCGGCTGATGGAAGAGCACAAGGAAGACCTCGCGCAACTCCTGACACGCGAAGAGGGAAAGACAATCTCTGAATCTCGCGGTGAGCTTCAACGCTCGATCAACGTCGCAGAGTTTTGCGCTGGCGAAGCGCGACGTTTGAATGGCGAAACTATTCAATCGGAGTTGCCCGCTAACTTTGCTTACACTATTAAGCAACCGCTCGGCGTCGTCGCTTGCGTGACACCCTGGAATTTCCCCGTCGCCATTCCGGTGTGGAAGATCGCGCCCGCGCTTGTCGCAGGCAACACAGTCGTCTTCAAACCCGCTTCTTTGACGCCCGCAACAGCCGTCCGCATCGTCGAGATATTTGAAGAAGCGGGGATACCGAAAGGCGTGCTCAATCTTATCTTAGGCTCAGGCTCTGATGCGGGCGACGAGATTATCAATCACCCGGCAGTCAAAGCCATCTCCTTCACAGGCTCGAACGAAGTCGGGATACGCCTCTACGAACAGGCGTCGAGACGCGGCGCTAAAGTGCAGTGCGAGATGGGCGGCAAGAATCCTGTAATCGTTTTGGAAGACGCCGATCTTGAGTTGGCCGTCGAATCAACGGCGCAAGGAGCATTCGGCTCAAGCGGGCAGCGATGCACGGCGACGAGCCGCGCTGTTGTGGTCAACGACATCGCCGACGAGTTCGTCACGCGGCTTGTTAAACGAGCCGAATCCATGCGGATCGGAGCGGGCAACGACCCCGACACGGAGATGGGGCCGAGCGTTGACGAGAGCCAGTTCAAGACAGTTCTGAGCTACATCGAGATCGGGCGCGAGGATGGCGCAGAGCTAAAGTGTGGTGGCGTGCGTGCTGAAGGCGACGGCCTTGATAAAGGCTACTTCGTCCGACCGACTGTCTTTGATCGCGTTACGCCCGACATGCGAATCGCGCGCGAAGAGGTTTTTGGCCCCGTCCTCTCCGTGCTGC